>NZ_WJID01000090.1:0-15115 GCF_010994055.1 Gracilibacillus thailandensis
ACTTTGGACAGGACCGGCGGGGTTTGCCGGTTTTTCTTACTTTATTTTGTTGTTTTTCGCAACGAACCAGAATGTAAATATAATACTGATGATTAAAATAATAAAGGGAGCATAAAAGTATAGAAATTCATTCATATGTGAGTCCTCCTTTTTTTGGTGACAATATGTCTCACTTTATTTTCCCTTCTACGTAATCCTTGTTGAAAAGAAATAGACGTAATAATAACCATAAGGAAGGAATTAATAAGCAGAATCCTGCAATAAAAGCGATGATTAAGGCAATAGCCATTCCTTCACTTGTGAAACCTTCATCTATTGTTAAATATGGATAAAGCAAGTAAGGATAATGTGAGATTCCATAAGCATAGAAAGCAATAAAAAATTGACCTGTGAGTAGGAAAAAAGCTAAACCATAAGATCTTTTTTGCCAAATTAAATAGACGGTTGTGATAAACAATATTCCTGAAATGGCAAACATCCACCATAGATCAAGCATTCTTTGAAAATGAACTGGATTATGGGTTCGCAATTCAATGATAATCCCAGTAGCCGTTATAATAGCGGGACCAGCCCATATTAAAGCGTATTTTCTTAATAGATCTGTTGCTGGTTGATCCTTTGCCTTATTAGCATACCAAGTAAGAAAAACAGCGGAAATATAAAGTACAGAAGTTAAACTTAAAATCACAATACTCCATGTCAACGGACTCGCAAACAAGGTAGCATATTGTAAGGAAAGTTCGTTATTATCTTCTTCAACAAACCCACCTTCAGAAATGGTTAATACAATCGAAAGTGAAGCAGGGATGAATAATCCGGAAAAACCATATAAGTATGTCCAGAACTTACTTCTTAATTTGCCGTAAGTAGTGAAAGCATAATAAGAACCTCTAATTGCTAATAGAATGAGTGATAAACTGGCAGGTACTAATAAGACGGTTCCATAATAATAAGCTGTACTTGGAAAGAATCCTACAATGCCAACGAAGAAAAAGACAAGAAAGACATTGGTAACCTCCCAGACTGGTGAAAGGTAGCGTTGAACAATTTTACTTATAATGTGATGTTTATTAGTTAAGACACTATAGGCATGAAAGAACCCTGCTCCAAAGTCGATCGAGGCCACGATAATATATCCGAATAAAAATAGCCAGAGTACTACAATACCGATAATTTCATAGGACATGTAGTTCACCTTCCGTTTCTTTGTTGATCCAATAGTTCCCGCTCTACTGGATTATTTTTAAACATTCGGGTTAAGACAATAACACTTGCTAACCCGAGTACCAAATATAATCCAATAAAGAATAGAAGCATGAAATCAACATGATTACTTGTCGTAGCAGCATTTTCTGTCCGTAAGATGCCGCGTAATACCCATGGCTGTCTGCCGACTTCAGCTAACCACCATCCAGCTTCAATAGCTATCATGGATAATGGTCCTGAACTTACGATCAGCCATAGAAAAAATCTGTTCTTGACAAATGTTCTATTTAAGGCATTACCAACAATGTAAAATAATGCGATTATCATCGTAATCATACCGATTATAACCATAATGTTAAATAAATAGTGGATGTAGAGCGGAGGGATTTCATCTTCCGCAAACTGATCTAAACCAATTACTTCTGCATTTGGATCGCCATGAGCAAGAATACTTAATGCATAAGGAACCTCTATTGAGAATTTAATTTCTTCACCATTGGCTAAAAATCCGAGCAATGTAAGTGATGCCTGTTCTTCCGTTTCAAAGTGCCATTCCATTGCTGCTAACTTTTCTGGTTGATATTCTGCGAGGTATTTACCAGCAAAATCTCCGATAATAGCAGAAGCAATCGAGAATACTAGTCCAACTTTCAGTGTCAGTAAAAGAGCTTTTTTGTGGTAGATATGGTTAGAGCCTCTTAATAGGCGAAAGGCGCCAATTGCCGCTAATACAAATGCTGACGTCATATATGCTGTTGCCACAACATGGCTAACTTTAGTAGGCATCGCTGGGTTAAACATGGCAACAAGCGGTTCAACGTTAATAAGTTCACCATTCGCTAATTCAAATCCTTGTGGTGCATTCATAAAGGCATTGACCATCGTAATAAAAACGGCAGAAAAAGAAGCTCCTATTGCTACAGGAACTAAAAGTAACATATGCTTCCGTTGATCACGAAATCTGTCCCACGTGTATAAATATATCCCAAGAAAAATAGCCTCAAAGAAGAAGGCAAATGTTTCCATGAACAAAGGAAGTGCTATTACATGACCTGCTAACTCCATAAAGGTAGGCCATAGCAAGTTAAGTTGTAAACCTATTGCGGTCCCTGTTACGACCCCAACAGCAACGGTGATGACGAAACCTCTCGTCCATCTTCTAGCTAATAGAATGTAGTGCTCATCCTGTTTCTTTATGCCGAGCCACTGCGCAAGAAATATAAGAAAAGGAATCCCTACACCAATCGTTGCATATATAATGTGGAATGAAAGTGTTAATTCAGTTAATAGTCGACTGTAAAAGACAGCTTGTTCACTTTCCATAGTTACTCCCTCTCATCCTGAAAAAATACGTCCGAGTATTGATAAACCAATTACAAATGCAACAAAAAAAGCTAAAATAATTAACCAGTGTTCCTGCTTCTTATACATGCTAGTATCCTCCGATTAGCAATAAGCTATTGGTAGTGTATAACTCCATAGGGAAGAATATACCTTTTTACATAAATTAAATACAAAAATGTGAATGATTGTTCAAGGTGCTACATATGAAATGATGAGGAGGGATTTTAATGCCAAATGGTACACATTTTGTCCAGTTGGATTTGCCGATTGAGAAGGTTTGGGAATTTGTCAGCGATATAAACCGATGGGCACCGTTAGCCCCGGGCTATATTGATCACAAGATTATTGATGACCATCAATCAACTTGGCACTTTAAAGGTGACGTTGGCAAGGTGCAAAAGAAGATAGGGCTCAAAGTAAACATAATAGAATGGGTGGCACCAACCAGTGTCAGGTTTAAGTTGGAGGGAATAAGTGAAAACTTAGAAGGAAGCGGGTATTTTCAAGCAGAGAAAATAACTACTGAAAGAACGAATGTTACCGGATGTTTATCTATATCTGCTGGCGGCATGATGGCCCCAATGATTAATAGTGTATTAAAGTCGGTCGTTCCAAAGACAACGATTGAATTTACAGAGTCTGTTGCCAACAGGTTGATGAAAGAGAAAGCTGTTTCAAAGTAGCTACATATCCCTTGTCCATTCAATGGATAAGGGATTAACTTGTTTTTTTAGAGAAAGTGTATTATATTATGTAACTTGGGGGATAGTTTTCATAGGAGAGGAGTGGAACATCATGGACAAACTAGAATGGATAGCTTCCAAAATAGTCGAATGGGGTAATCTGATTCTTTGGGATTATGTATTAATCTACTTACTGATCGGTGCAGGTATATTCTTTACCCTACGATCTAAATTTGTTCAATTCCGTTTATTCGGTGATATGTTTAAAGTTATTTCAGAAGAAGCAGTTGAACAAAGTGGTAAAAAAGGGACCAATGCCTTCCAAGCATTCAGTATTACTATTGCGTCAAGAGTTGGGACAGGTAACCTAGCTGGTGTAGCATTAGCCGTTGCAATTGGTGGACCTGGTGCTGTGCTCTGGATGTGGGTAATTGCTTTAATTGGTATGGCAACTGCATTTATCGAAAGTACGCTTGCTCAAGTTTATAAGGTTCCAGATAAAGATGGTTTTAGAGGCGGACCAGCTTATTATATGGAAAAAGCATTAGGACAGAAATGGATGGGTATTCTATTCTCAATATTGATAACCATTACATTTGGTTTTATTTTTAATGCTGTACAAGCCAATACGATTTCCGCTGCAGTAGAACAAGCGTTTAATATTGATAAAGTATGGACAGGTATTATACTCGTTGTATTAGCGGGGTTAATTATTTTTGGTGGTATTAAACGTATTGCTTCTGTTGCAGGAGTGATTGTACCTATTATGGCAGTAATATATATCGCTGTTGGACTTTACGTGGTATTCACCAATATTACAGCTATTCCAGACGTGTTTATGCTGATCATAAAAAATGCGTTTGGATTAGAAGAAGTGTTCGGTGGTGGTGCCGGTGCAGCAATGATGTATGGAATCCGTCGCGGACTATTTTCCAATGAAGGTGGTATGGGTAGTGCGCCTAACGCAGCTGCAACTGCAGGGGTCAATCACCCGGTAAAACAAGGACTAGTACAATCACTGGCAGTATTCTTTGATACGATTGTTATTTGTAGTTTAACAGCCTTTATTATCATTCTTTATGATAATTTTCAACAAGCACCGGAAGATGGTATTCAGTTGACACAGGTTGCCTTAAGTGCACATGTCGGTGAATGGGCATCAATTTTCTTAGCGGTTACGATCTTCTTCTTTGCCTTTAGTTCTGTTATTGGTAACTATTATTATGGTGAGACGAATGTCAGCTTCTTAAATCCAAAGGGAATATGGGTTAACGTTTATCGTGTTGTCGTTTTAGGGATGGTCATGTTCGGTTCACTTGCCTCTATCCAGATTGTTTGGGATATGGCCGATCTGTTTATGGCAATGATGGCTGTAGTCAACTTAATTGCAATTTTATTATTGAGTAAAATCGCAATGGATGTACTGCAAGACTATGTGAAACAGAGAAAACAAGGAACAGATCCTACATTCCACTATAAGAATATTAAAAGTTTAAAAAACATTTCTTGGTGGGGAGCACAGGAGAAGAAGAAATAAGATTTAAAACATTATTTTATCTGGATAAGCAGTTTCATTTTGATTTCATTTGTATTTCAAGATGGACTGCTTTTTTTAATGCACAAGATAAATTTGGGAAGATTGACTTATACAGTTTAACTGTATATAATTTAACTATACAGTTAAACTGTATAATTACTTTCAATTAGTTACTTATTGGAGGATTACTCATGAATAGAGAGAAATATTTGCCTTTAACGGAGACAACATACTATATACTATTATCTTTATTAAAACCGGCACATGGATATCTTATTATGAAAAGAGTTGAAGAGCTAAGTAAACAAAATGTTGTTATTGCAGCAGGAACACTTTATGGTGCTATCGAAAATTTAACAAAACAAAAGCTAATAAAGTCAGTCGAAAGTGACAATAAACGTCGAAAGATATATGTCATTACGGATAAAGGAAAAGAAGTGTTAAAACTAGATTATCAAAGAATGCAGAAATTAATAGACCTTACTGATAAGTTACTAATTGATTAATGGAGGTTTTAAATTGAGAAAATTCAGGATATTTATTGATCAGGAAAAGGAAGAAAAATGGTTAGAAGAGATGTTACAAAAAGGATATCACTTGGAAGACACTAGCTTCGGATATAAATTCAGAAAAACCAAGCCACAAGATCGAACGATAAAAATAGATTATAGGATTTTTAATGAACAGGTAGATTTTATGGATTACTGTACCTTATTTGAAGATAGTGGCTGGAAGCATATAGTGGGTAATAAATCGTCAGGAAAGCAATATTTTATAAAAGCTTATGAAAACGGTAACGAAGATATTTTTTCAGATGAACTATCAAGAGCAAGTAAATATAAAAGGCTTTCTACTAGATGCTTAAGGACGGGAATTGGATATCTTCCATTATTTTTAGTATTGATTTATACCAAAGTGATAAACGTAGAGGCATTATATAATCCTATGCACTTGTATCTGAATAAAGAAATCTGGGAAATGCAAGGCCTTTCATTTTGGACACTATTTCTTCTCGAAACTCCTTTTGCAATACTTCGAGGTTTGCTATGGTATTTCTTTCCTGTCTCTATCATTCTGTATATTTATTTCTATCTAAAAGCCAAAAAACTTTATCGTTTAATTCCAGTTGAAAAATAACCGGTTTATCCCTTAGCTATACTTATTTCTACAAAGAATAACAGAAAAAGCATATTGACTTTATAACCCTTGTAAGTGATTTCCTATGGATAATAACCGAAGTTGTACAGTCTGACAAATGTTGTAGCGCATGCATGAAGCGAAGGCGCCCACTTCCACTCCTGCGGGACTTGTTTTACCTGAAGATCCAATTTTTCGAGCGGTTTTGGCTCGAAAAAGTTAGCTGAAGGGTAAACCCCACGAAAAGGGAAGGGGGCAGCCGGAGCGGTGGTCAAGCTATTCAAATATTTCATCATTACTACTAAAGTAATAAAGGACCGGCGGGGTTTGTCGGTTTTTCTTATTGTTTGTAGTTGAATATAACTTGTAAATACTTTGTTTAGATAATGTGAACAATCTTAATTATATGTGAAAAGATAGTAAATTTGTCCAAAACTTCCACGGTTTATGATTTAATGTGACTAGCTTAAGGTAGAAGATACTTCTCAGTTAAGTGAAAAAAACTACTTATGAATCATGGAGGGAAATATCATGCAAAAGAAATGGTTACTTGGTGTAGTGTTCCTTGTAGTTACCGTAATGTTAGCAGCTTGTTCAGAAAGTGCAGAAGGGGAGGAAACAGGTTCAGATGATGTCATTGATATTGTCTGGTATCCAAATGAGTCTGGTAATGATTTAAAAACAGCACGTGATGCAATTGGTGATCAAATCGCTGAAGCAACTGGCAAAGAAGTAGAACATCATTTAACGACTGATTATGCAATTGCGATTGAAACGATTGTTAATAATAATGCAGACGTAGCATTTATGGGGGCACAAGGATATATCGAAGCAAGTGATCAAAATGATGCTATCCAGCCGATTGTTGTATCTACTGGTCCGTCCGGTACTTTAGATGACGCCATGTATCACAGTTGGTTGGCAGTTAAAGTCGAAGATCAAGATGACTTCAAAGTGGATGGAGAGTTTTCATTAGATACTCTAGAAGACACAAGATTTTCTTTTGTTTCTAACAGTTCAACATCAGGGTTTGTGGTACCTTCTTCAACGATAATAGGGCATTTCGCTGATAAGGATTTAACAGAAGAAGATTTAATGGAGGGCGGACCACTTTTCTCACAAGTATTGTTTGGCGGTTCTCATCAAGGTTCAGCTGTCAACCTATTGAATGATAGTGCGGATGTTGCAGCGTTTTGTGATTCTTGTGTAAACAATTATGTGGAAGTTGCCGAAGGTGAAGAAAATACAGTCGGTAGTGTATATCGAGTTAAAGACGACGCGGCAGAACCATTTAATACCGTTACTGGTAGTGAGTTTATGTTAATGAGTGTGACGCCAGTATTGAATGCACCATTTGTTGCTAATATGGATGCATTGGGACAAGAAGATTATGATCTCATTCAAGAAGTATTTGCCTCTGATGAAATGGCAAATAATGAGGATATCTTTGTACCAGAAGATTCTGATGCATCTGGATTATTCTCTAAATCAGATCAAGAAAGGTTTGTTCCGGTAGAGGACGAGTGGTTCAATCCAATTCGTGAACTTTCTCAAAATTAATAAAAAGCTCAAGAGGGGTATGCATGAGTAATGCATACTCCGTATTTTCTAAATAAAACGATAAAGGAGTTTGTTCCATGTCATTACTTAAAGTGGAAGGACTAAGTAAGTTTTATGATGGGGAAACCAAGGTGTTAAAGAATGTGGACTTTGAAGTGGAAGCTGGGGAATTCTTATCGGTTATTGGTCCTTCAGGTGCTGGAAAGTCCACCTTGCTTCGCTGTATAAATCGCTTGGTGGAAATAAATGAGGGGAAAGTCATTTTTAACGGATTAGATGTAGGCGCAATGAAGAAAAAGGAATTACGAAAGTTGCGTACGAATATCGGAATGATTTTTCAGCATTATAATCTAGTGCCACGCTTAACAGTGATCGAAAACGTACTGCACGGTCGGTTTGGCTATAAAACAACGATCCAAGGGGTACTTGGAAGATTTACTGAACAAGAAAAGGAACAGGCTTTTTATCTACTAGAGAAGCTTGGGATTTCAGAGCACGCATATAAGCGCTGTGATCAATTAAGCGGTGGTCAGCAACAGCGTGTCGGAATATGTCGTGCACTTATTCAGGAGCCGAAACTGATTCTTTGTGATGAGCCGATTGCCTCCTTGGATCCAAATTCTTCCAAGGTTATTATGGATTATTTGAAATCGATTAGTACAGAAATGGGGATTACTTGTATTGTTAACCTCCATCAAGTGGAAGTGGCAAAGGAATATGCTAGTCGAATTATTGGCTTAAAAAAAGGTGAAATTGTGTTTGATGGTCCTAGCAAACTTCTTTATGGTGAGCAGATTGAGAATATTTATGGCATAGAATCAAGAGAATTAATAACGGTTTAAGGGAGTAGGTAACATGGACGCAAAGCAAATGCGCAAGAATAAATGGCAGACAACGATCTTTTTAATTCTCATCATTATGATCACCTATTTATCTTCTTTCATAACGAAGTTTAACTTAATCGAAAGCATTGCAACTATACCAGCTGCGTTTAGTTGGATATTCTCTAATCTCTTAATCACCGAGGAGTCTTTGGAAAAACTACCTCAGATATTGGAAAAACTAGGGGAAACCATTTTTATGTCGATTGCCGCTACAACATTGGCGGGCATAGTATCACTCTTTCTAGCAATAATGGGATCAAAAACTACGAAAGTGAATCAAACATTTAGTGTTATCGCTAGATTTATCGCCTCGTTTTCAAGAAATATTCCGGTTGTAGCATGGTCACTAATTTTGTTGATCTCGTTCGGGCAAAATTCTGTTACCGGATTTTTGGCTTTATTTGTTGCAACAGTGGGTTTCTTGACTAGAGCATTTATTGAATCGGTAGATGAAGCCAATCAAAGTTCTGTTGAAGCACTAACTGCGACAGGTGCAACCTATTTCCATATGATTAGTAAAGCTGTCATCCCACAAAGCCTTCCACAGATGCTTAGCTGGATTTTGTTTATGATTGAGACTAATATTCGTAGTGCTACATTGGTGGGGATTTTGACAGGTACCGGTATTGGATACATGTTTGACCTTTATTATAAAAATATGAATTATAACCTAGTTGCACTCATTACATTTACCATTATTATCGCCGTTATTGCCATTGAATTAGTATCTAATAAAATACGGAGGGTGATCTTATAATGGAGATGGTGAAAGAACTCGATCCAGCTCTTATTAAGCGTAAGAGAAACGGTCAAATTAATATTAAATCTGGGAATAAAATTGATTCAGTCGTGAAATGGACGATATGGGTGCTAACTGCGTTAACGATATTAGCATTTTTCTTCTTTGATTATACAGGACTTCAGTTAGAACGTGCGATTACAGAGACACTCCACAATATTCGAGTTATGTTTTTAGAACCAGGATTAAGTCATTTTAGCTGGGGCGAAGCGTTTTATCAAGTAGGAGTAACCCTTGGCTTAGGTGTGTTAGCAACGATTTTTGGTGCGATAATTGCTTTCTTTCTTTCCTTAATGGCAGCAGAGAATCTCTCTAAACCATGGCTATCCAACACTGTTCGGGTTGTAGTAGCGTTTATTCGTGCAGTACCAACAGTACTATGGGTATTAATTTTTGCTATTGCTGCTGGTCTTGGAAGTGAAGCAGCAGTACTGGGGATGTTGTTCCACTCCGTAGCTTATCTGGTAAAAGCATTTTCTGAATCGTTTGAGGAAGTGAATCCGGGGATACTCGAAGCATTACGAGCAACAGGATCTAGTTGGTGGCATATTGTCATCAATGGTGTCCTGCCATCCACTTTCACTTATTTATTGTCTTGGACGTTTTTACGTTTTGAGATAAACTTTTCTGTAGCAGTGGCAATGGGTGCAGCTGCCGGAGCAGGTGGTATCGGATTTGAACTATTCATGGCTTCTGGTTTCTATTTTGATTTACGAGAAGTTGGTTTTATTACATATGCAATTTTAATTATTGCTATTATCTTGGAGGTTATTTCAACTCGTTTGAAAGAGCGTTATTTTCCTTCTTCGGTTAAAACGAAATAATGTTCTTGTAGTGACGGTCAATTTCATAGTGTAATATAAAAAAGTATATTCTAATTTAGAGCCAATTTGAATTTTTCAATTGGCTCTTTTTGTTTGTCCATCTACTTAGATACAGTTTACGAAGAGAGGTGCTAAGGTTTTATGTTAGTAAATATAACAAAATAAGCGATATAGCCTTGTTTCATTAAAATAACGTTATATAACCTGACAGATTAATGTAAGAAATAGGTGGATATAAGTAAAATGAAATAAATATTAACTAATTTTATTGTTCGATTGCGAATCATCTAGTTGCGGTCAATAGCTAATTGGTTGGTGTGTGTTGTTTCATTTTGAGTTCTATTCTTTAACATAGAGCTAAAAATAAATAAGGGGGATTTACCTTGCTAAAGAAGAGAAAGTCATTAAAGCTGTTTTTTGCTTGTGTCATTTTAGGTCTAGTACTATTTATTGTCGGCTGCACACCAGAGGATGCTAGTTCAGAAGAGGAGACAGAAACAACAAATGAATCAAATACAGAAGAAACAGATACAAGTTCTGATGATCATGAATCAGAGAACTCATCTCGCTCTACATTAACTGCTGTAGAAGATAGAGGTCACTTAATCTTAGGTGGAAACAATCAGCTTCCGGGGTTTGGTTATCTCAATGAAGATGGCGAAATCGAAGGGTTTGATATTGATTTTGGGAAAGCAATTGCAGCGGCAATTTTTGATGACCCCGAAGCGATAGAAGTAAGACCTTTATCAGCTGATGAACGCTTTACTGCACTACAAACTGGAGAGGTGGATGTATTAATTCGTAATACAACATGGACTACTACAAGGGATACAGATTTAGGTACCCATTTTGGACCGACAACCTTTTATGATGGTCAAGGAATGATGGTACGAGCGGATAGTGGAATTACTACCTTAGAAGATTTAGCAGGAGCCCGTATTGGAGTGGAAACTGGTACAACAACTGAATTAAACCTAGCTGACCAATTTCGGAAATTGGACATTGACTATGAGCAAGTAACTTTTGATGATAATGATGCTTTAGTCGCTGCATATGAAGAAGGAAGCGTGGATGCATGGACAACAGATAAATCTGGTCTTGTGTCAAGATTAGAAACACTAAGTGATCCTGAAGCACACACGATTCTTGATGAAGCTCTATCTAAGGAACCATTGGGACCTACGGTTAGACAAGGTGATGATCAGTGGTTCAATATCGTCAAGTGGATAACCTTCGCAACAATTGAAGCAGAAGAACTGGGGATTAATTCTGAAAATGTAGATGAATTCATGGATAGTGACGACCCTGTGATTCGTCGATTACTAGGGCTTGAAGGTGACTTAGGATCTATGTTAGGTCTATCAGAAGATTTTGGCTATCGAGTTATTAAACATGTCGGTAACTATGGAGAAATTTATGACCGTCACCTAGGTCCAGATACAATTTTTAATCTAGAGAGAGGTTTAAATGAGAATTGGACAAATGGTGGTCTTTTGTATTCACCTCCATTCCGCTAAATTCAGAGATATTAATTCGATGAAAGGCCTGCTACTACCGAGCAGGTCTTTCATCAATATCCCCGGTGAATAAATGTACTATATCAGAGGTGATTGAAATGATGAAAAATTCGGATGCGAATATGTCGACGCCTTTTTGGAGAGATAATCGAGTTATACCTATTCTGTTTCAACTATTGTTTGTTGCAGTGTTGATTGGTGTTATGTATTATCTGATTAATAACGCCATAAATGGCTTGCAAGCACTTGGTATTAACCTTGGTTTTGATTTTTTGCAGAACATGGCTTCATTTAATATTGGTGAATCTATAATAGAGTACCAATCGACAGATACGTATATGAAAGCTATATTAGTAGGGATTTTAAATACAATAAAAGTATCAGTCATTGGCATTGTTTTTGCCACTATCATAGGTGTAATTGTTGGTATAAGTCGTTTATCAAGTAATTGGCTTGTCCAAAAATTAGCAACCATCTATATTGAAATATTTAGGAATACACCTTTACTCGTACAAATATTAATTTGGTACTTTGCTGTATTTTTAGCATTACCAGATGTGAAAGAAAGTGTTAAAATTGGACCAATTTTCTTAAGCAACCGTGGAGCAGCAATTCCGTGGTTTCATACTGCAACTGGTAGTACAACATGGTTAATTTTATTTCTATCTGGTGTTTTACTAGCGGTTATTGTATGGAGGTACAGACTTCATATTCAAGTGAAATCAGGGAAAAAACAGTATCCATTGTTATGGGGTTTTCTTGGATTAGTTTTTCCTTTAGTATTGGCATGGCTCCTGACACAACAAGCACCAATTACTATAGAGTCACCAGTCTTAGGGAATTTCAACTTTGAAGGTGGTTATATAATCTCGGAAAATTTCCTAGCTATTTTTCTAGCCTTAACAATTTATACAGCTACTTATATAGCAGAAATCGTTCGCGGTGGTATTTTGTCTGTTTCTAAAGGTCAAATGGAAGCATCTAGTGCACTGGGACTTAAATATTCTACTTCGATGAGATTTGTCGTGTTTCCACAAGCTATTCGTATTATTATCCCCCCTGTGACAAGTCAATACTTAAATCTTACGAAAAATTCTAGCTTGGCGATTGCAGCCGGTTATCCTGATTTGGTTTATGTTGCAGAAACCATTAATAATCAAACAGGTAGAGCGATACAATCGATTGTCATTATGATTACCGTTTATTTAATATTGAGTATTATTACTTCGGTTTTTATGAATGTATTTAATAATAAAGTGCAGATTGTTGAGAGGTGATTGTTAGTGGATTTAAATACAGAAGTGAAAACTGAGCTAGCTCCTACGTCACCTCCTAGAGTGAAGCTGGGGCTGGGAACTTGGTTAAGAAAAAACCTATTTAATAACTGGTATAACAGTATTTTGACATTAGTTTCAATACTTGTTCTTTACTTTATTACAAAAGGTATAGTCACTTGGCTATTAACGGAAGCTGATTGGGTAGTAGTGACAGATAATTTTAAATTATTCATGGTGGGTCAATACCCTTTAGAATATCTTTGGCGTGTTTGGTTGAGTTTAGCATTTGTCTCCTTGTTATTTGGATTATCGGCAGGGGTATGGAAAGGTACTATTTTACATTTGTCTAGTGTGTTAGTGATAGTTATGGTTATTCATACCCTGGTACCCTTTACCTCAACTAACTCAAAATTATGGTTAGTTGGTTGTATCGTGTGTGTAATAGGAGGATACTTCGTAGGTCCAAAATTGCCAAAACAAAAAGCATTCGTTCTGTTGGGTTGGTTCATATCCTTTCCGGTTATTCTGTTTATCATAAACGGTTATGGAGTTTTACCTAAAGTGTCTACCAATGTCTGGGGAGGGCTATTGTTAACTTTAATCCTATCTATCGTTGCAATTGCTGGGTCAATCCCGATTGGAATCCTTTTAGCTTTAGGAAGGACTAGTAAACTACCGATTATCAAGTACTTTTGTGTAATATACATTGAAACAATTAGAGGGGTTCCCTTAATTACGATATTCTTTATGTCCATCTTCATGTTTCCATTATTTTTGCCACAAGGTTTAACCATTAATAATGTGGTAAGTGCGATGATAGGTGCAACCTTATTCACAGCAGCGTACATGGCTGAAAATGTTCGGGAAGGTTTGCAATCCATCCCAAATGGACAACGAGAAGCAGGGAGAGCATTAGGTTTAAATCCAGTACAATCAATGTATTTCATTATTATGCCACAAGCATTACGTGCGGTAATACCTGCTATTGTTGGTCAAAGTATCTCCATGTTTAAAGATACTTCTTTAGTAACGATAGTCGGTTTAATGGATCTATTAGGTATCGCTCAGTCAGTAAAATCTAATCCAGACTATTTGGGAAGTATCATGGAAGTTTATTTATATGTAGCTGTCATTTATTGGATGATTGCTTATTCGATGTCATATGGAAGTCAAAGGTTAGAAAAAAATCTGGGTGTAGGAAAACGTTAAAGAAGAAAGGAGTAGGTTAGATGGAACAGTTATCTGTTCAAACTTCGGAAAAACAAAATGAATATCTAATTTCATGCGCAAATGTAAATAAATGGTTTGGGAAACTACATGTGCTAAAAGATGTTACTTTAGATGTTAAAAAAGGGGAGGTTCTAGTAATTCTAGGACCTTCAGGTTCAGGGAAATCTACGTTTATAAGAACAATCAATGGTTTAGAAGAAATTCAACAAGGAGAGATAACTATTGATGGGATTAACTTATCACATGATGTAAAAGATATTGAAAAGATTAGAAAAGAAACAGGTATGGTATTTCAACAATTTAATCTATTTCCTCATATGACCATTATGAAAAATATAACACTTGCTCCGATATGGGTGCGAAAAAAACCTAAGGCAGAAGCAGAAAAACTAGCTTTAGAACTTTTAAAACGTGTAGGAATCCCAGAACAAGCGGATAAATATCCAGGTCAATTATCAGGTGGACAACAACAACGGGTAGCAATAGCCAGAGCGTTAGCGATGCAACCAGAAATTATGTTGTTTGATGAGCCAACTTCGGCACTGGATCCTGAAATGATTAAAGAAGTTCTCGATGTAATGAAAGAACTGGCGAAATCAGGGATGACAATGCTTTGCGTTACACATGAAATGGGATTTGCTCGTGAAGTGGCTGATCGAATTGTTTTATTTGATGAAGGAGAGATTGTAGAAACAGGTACACCAGAGGAATTGTTTGATAATCCCAAAAATGAGCGGACTAAGTTATTTCTTTCACAAATATTGTAATTAAAAATATAATTATATTTGAATGCAGTATTTCCCATAGAGTGTGGTAAGTCTATGGGAGATTTCTTTATCTCCATTCAAGCTTCAAATTGTTTGATCCAGTTGGTTAATTCTTCTTTATCAAGTGAGTTTATCTTTTTTATCAGCAATAGGCGAGAAGACTCCCACCTCAAGGAATGAAAAGGAGTAGGTGGGAGATGAATTGCCTTCGGACAAGAGCTGGCTCACTTGCCATCTCGATTGTTCGACTATTCAAGTGCTTGTATGCTTTCTTTTTTTTCTGAAATGACCTATCCACCATACAAAATATGGTATAATAGATGTATCGTGATGCAGAGAGAGGTGAAAGC
>NZ_WJID01000091.1:0-15053 GCF_010994055.1 Gracilibacillus thailandensis
CGAGCCCACGGAAAGCGCAGTATTCTGCCGGAGCGTATATGAGCACTCATCATTAAGCAGAATGGGAGAAAGCCTATATCGACTGCGAATCAGATAACAGTGCATGATTTGGTTTTTCTTTGTTACTAAAGATTGAAGCGATATGTGAATTGGGGAATGATCGACTGTTTTTTCATCTAGATGTTACGTGTCTGTGTTATAATGGCAAGGAATTTAGAAAATGAAGGAAGAACAAGATGAGTAATGATAAACAAAACAATCAAGTTTATAGAGGTGCTTTTGCACTCCTTTTAGCAGGTATACTAAGCAAAGTGATCAGCGCCTTTTATCGGATACCATTACAAAATTTAACCGGTGATATTGGCTTCTATACTTATCAGCAAGTATACCCGATTTTAGGGATCGCCTTCATGTTAGCCTTATATGGCTTCCCTGCCGCAATCTCTAAGTTTTTAGCCGTGAATGGAAAAGAACAACACCACCAAAAGATGTACATATCGATTTTTACGGTGATGATGGGCTTTGCAATATTTCTTTTTCTTACGCTCTTCTTATTAAGCCCTGTTCTTGCTAACTGGATGGGGGATCATCTGTTAACCGATCCACTCCGCCACGTTTCTTGGGTGTTTTTGTTTATACCTTTTGTTGCCCTATTTAGAGGGATTACCCAATCAGATGAATGGATGGAACCGACTGCTTATTCGCAAATGATCGAACAGTTATTACGCGCTACTATCATTATTGTTACGGCAATACTGATTTATCAAGGGCACCTACACGTATACAAAATCGCGGATGGAGCAATGATAGCAAGTATTATCGCATTGAGTATATCTTTTATTTTCATTTATTTATATACAAAAAAAAATAGCACGTGGAATGACGGCCATTCATCGCGAAGTATACCCATTAGTAACTTAATCTCCCCGGTCATTGTTGCTGGACTTATCATCAGTATGAATCATATGTTGTTATTGCTTATGCAGCTAGCTGATGCATTTACAATGGTTCCAGGGCTACTTACATTTGGTGAAACATTAAGAGAGGCTACAGCGACAAAGGGAGTTTTTGATAGAGGACAACCATTATTACAACTAGTAACCGTTGTTGGATCATCATTTGCAATGGCATTGGTTCCACAAGTAACGAAAATAAACTGGCAAATTAGTAGAGAAGAAACCATCGAAAAGCTTCGATTAACAACGAAATATTGTATATTACTTTCCGTGGGAGCTACAGTAGGTTTGTTTACATTATTTCCTGAAGTGAATCAGTTATTGTTTCAAAATCAACTAGGTACTTCTAGTTTGCGAATATTAACGCTTTCTTTATTATTTACTTCTTTAACAGTAACGACCGCCTCTACTTTGCAAGGATTTGGGTATATGAAGTGGACGGCAATTATCCTTTTTTTAGGATTATGGGTTAAAATGGTGCTGAACTACTTCCTTATTCCTTTATGGGGGGTGGACGGAGCTGCTATAGCAACTGTTAGTACCGTAATCATTATATGTATGACGAACTTTTTGTTGCTTCGCTCGGTATTAAACGGAGACCGATTATTTGTGATCCCTTGGATAAAGGTAATAATAGCGAGTTTAGTGATGGCGATTGCGTTAACTATTTTAAAACAGACCGCCTTCTATTTTATTTCTTTCGAGAATCGAATAGCTCTATTCCTTTTTGTAATAGGGAGTGTAATAATCGGCTTTATCGTCTATGCTATTGTTGTTGTTAAGTGGCGTATTTTAACGAGGAATGAGCTTGCACCGCTCCCACTATTAAATAGATGGAAGAAAGGATAGGATATAAGAACATGAAACCTTTTATCGAAATTATTGGTCTTGGTGGAGGAGATATCAATCAGCTCCCATTGGGAATATATCGAAAACTCACAAGTGAACAACAAGTATGTTATGTAAGGACGCTCGATCATCCGGTAATTCAGGCATTACAAGAAGAATCGGTAGATTTTCATTCGTTTGATGATATCTATGAAAAGCATGATCATTTTGATGCAGTGTACCATGAAATTGCTAGGACATTACTAGATACGGCTAACGAGAAGGGGAACATTGTTTATGCAGTGCCAGGTCATCCAATGCTTGCTGAGCAAACCGTACAGTTATTAATACAAAGTCAAGAGGTGGAGATAGAGATTGTAGGTGGCCAAAGTTTCTTAGATGATTTATTTTCTGCATTAAAAATAGATCCGATCGAAGGATTTCAATTTGTAGATGCGACCTCATTCAGTCGTCATCACCTGCAATTTGAACAACACCTTGTTTTTTGCCAAGTATATGATGCTTTTATTGCATCAGAGGTGAAGCTAACTTTGTTGGAAGACTTACCAGCAGATTATCCAATTTATTTAGTGGAAGCAGTTGGTAGTAAAGAAGAGTCTATTCAAGAAATCCCGTTAGTCGAGTTAGATCAGCAAATGCAGCTAAGCAACTTAACAAGTGTCTACATCCCGCCGATAGACAAAGAAAAACTTCATCACCAATTTTATCGTTTGAAAGAAGTGATTGCAGCTTTAAGAGGACCTGGAGGGTGTCCATGGGATCAAAAGCAAACACATGAAACATTAAAAAAATATTTAATTGAAGAAGCTTACGAAGTGATCGAAGCAATAGATAATGAAGATGATGAAGCATTGGCAGAAGAACTTGGTGATGTACTGCTGCAAATCATGTTACATAGTCAAATTGGAGAAGAAGCAGGATTTTTCACCATTGATGACGTAATATATAGTATCACAGAAAAAATGATTCGACGTCACCCTCATGTCTTTGGTGAATTAGAGGTTGAAGATGAAACAGAAGTAATCAAAAATTGGGAAGCTATCAAAAAAGAAGAAAAGAGACAACAGCAGCAATCGATTTTATCTGAATTGAACAAAGGGTTACCAGCAACATTACTAGCAGAAGAAATCCAAAAAAAAGCAGCGAAAGTAGGTTTTGATTGGAGTGAACCAGATTCGATTTGGGCAAAGGTTTGTGAAGAGTTAGAAGAATTTAAAAATGCAGGAGAATATGAAAGTTTCGATGCGCAAGAAAAAGAATTCGGAGATATACTATTTGCAATGATCAACTTAGGAAGATATTATAAAATTAATCCAGAAATAGCTTTAATGCGGACCAATCAAAAATTTATACATCGTTTTCAATTCGTAGAGCAAAAGGTAAAGGGAAGTGAACGTGCTTGGGAGTCTTTCACATTAAATGAATTGGACCAATTTTGGGAAGAGGCAAAGCGTCTTGAAAGCGAATGACAATGTAGAGGAAGGGAATTATCGATGCGACTGGATAAATTTTTAAAAGTTTCTCGTTTAATTAAACGAAGGACCCTAGCAAAGGAAATTGCAGACCAAGGTAGAATTCTTATCAATGGTAATGTTGCGAAAGCTGCTACTAATGTAGCGGTGGGTGATGAAATGAAGATTCAATTTGGTCAAAAACTATTAACCATACAAATTGATGATTTAAGAGAAACGGTCAAAAAAGATGAAGCAAGTAATTTATATACGATTAAACATGAGGAATATATCAATCAATAGTGTTCTATGAAGTTCTAAACTTGTCCCTTTATTCATATATTAGTGATGGATAAAAGGGAGGGAAAAACTAATGAATTACTATGATAAAAAAACGATGCCAGCACCGCAAATGGAACACCATGTAAAAATGACCAACCGTCGTCTCTTGGAGATAGATGGAGTCAAGGAAGTTGATAGCTTTGATAGTGAAGAGTTTCTACTGCAAACCGTTATGGGTTATCTAGTTATTCGTGGAGATAATTTACAAATGAAAAACCTCGATGTAGAATCCGGCCATGTTTCCATTAAGGGTAAGATTTATGAATTATCTTATTTGGACGAGCAACATGGGGAGAAGGCTAAAGGTTTGTTTAGCAAGCTATTCAAATGACATTAAGTACACAATTTATCACAATCATAGCAATGGTGATATCTGGTGTCTATCTTGGTGCTAGTTATCATACGTTCAAACGGCTGGAACGATTGTGGACCTCAAGCATACTATGGAAATATGTGTTGGAGATTCTCTTTTGGATTATACAAGCAGCGATTCTCTATTTTATTTTGTTTTTAGTCAATGAAGGAATTTTAAGACTCTATATATTTTTGGCAGTGCTATGTGGTTATGCGATGTTCAAAAGCCTTTTCGAACAGGTTTTTGGACGCATTGTAGATACGTTAATTCGAATTGTACTTCGTATTTATCGTTTCCTATACCGAATAATAGAAATTTCTGTTGTAAAGCCTATCGTATTTATCGTATCATTAATAGTAGTATGTATTAGCAAAGTATTTATCGCTTTATATTCATTGCTAATATTGTTATTAAAAGTATTGGGCTGGCCGGTAAAGGTGATTTTTTCTATCTTACAGCCAATATTACCAAAAAATGCAAAAAAATATTTGCATCCTTTTTACCGATTTTATAGTAAAATAAGAAGAAAAGAATAATTTCCACAAGGGAGGCACTGGTGAATTATGGCTAAACGAAACAAGGTATCTCGTATCAATGACGCCTATATTGAACAATACGACGCTCAAGTAAAACGTCAAAAACGTAGAAAAAAGAAATTATATCGTAGATTAATGTTATTTGGCATAATTGTCTCCGTCACCATGGTTAGCCTCATTACTTTTCATATTAATCAACGTATGAAATATCAGGATATGCAACAGGAATATACGGAGCTTTCCGAAGAATTAACTACTCTTCAAAACGAAGAAGAAAAACTGACTGAAGAAATAGAGCTTTTAAATGATGAAGAATATTTGTTGCAAATTGCAAAAACGAATTATTTCTTTACGGAAGAAGGAGAGATCGTCTTTAAATTGCCAGAAGAGGATCCATCTTATTGACACCGTTTTAATTGCTTGGCTATAATATAGTTGTAGTATATTTTTTTAAAATTTAAGGAGGAGCAATTTTTTTATGTCAATCGAAGTAGGCAGCAAGTTGCAGGGAAAGGTAACAGGAATCACTAATTTTGGAGCGTTTATTGAATTGCCTGGAGGAAAAACAGGTCTAGTTCATATTAGTGAAGTTGCCGATAATTATGTAAAAGACATTAATGAACACTTAACTGTCGGTGATGAAGTAACAGTTAAGGTTCTTAATGTGGAAGATGATGGTAAAATCGGTTTGTCTATTAAAAAAGCAAAAGACAATCCACCGCCATCTAATCGTCGCAAAAATCAAGGAAATCCAAAAAATAACCGCGAAAGAGGCGAATCATTTGAGCAAAAAATGAATCGTTTCTTAAAAGATTCTGAAGATCGCTTAGCGACTCTCAAAAAGCATACAGAATCAAAACGCGGAGGACGAGGGGCGAGAAAAGGCTAAAACTTGCTGTCTATGTAACGTAAAGAAGACGGATGTGACTCGTAATTATATATTATAAAGAAAAAGCTATCGATCAAATGATCGGTAGCTTTTTCAGTGTAAAGGGTAAGTCTATAGAATGGAGGTACTGGTTTAACTATAGAATCCTTTGCGAATAAACATATTAACACAAATACATAAAACTATCTCGAGGATCTACGCTGTCCAACCTCCCATAGAGAGTGCACCGAATACCGCTCCGGCAGAATACTGCGCTTTCCGTGGGCGGTTTTTAGCTAACTTTGCAAAGAAAATCACTTTGCAAAGTGGATCTTCAGCTCTCGTGAGTCCCACAGGAGTCTCCGTATTCTGCCTCCGCTATTTTTGTTCTCTGATTATAGACAGAAATGAACTCATGGAATTAAATTTTTCTGTTTTATTACAGTGCTAATTGGCTGGGAATGCCCCTTTTCCATAGACGTACCCTATGCTACATATGGTGAAGGAAACGACTGGTTTATTTCGGATAAGTGTTGTGGAGCATAGCTTAACGAAGGCCGCCCACTTCCACTCCTGTGGGAATTGTTTGACCTGAAGATCCACTTTATCGAGCGGTTTTTGCTCGAAAAAGTTAGCTGAAGGGCAAACCCCACGGAAAAGGAAGTGGGCAGCTGGAGTGGTAATTATCATCACGATATATTTCAAAATTATGCTTTAGATTACCGCATCACATTACTTTGAACAAACAGAATTTTCATTACTTCGCAGTATATATCTACATCGAATCAAATAGAGTTGTATTAGTTTATATAAAAAAGACTTAGGCATTTGCCTAAGTCTTATGCTTTATAGCGGCGGAGGGAATCGAACCCCCGACCTCACGGGTATGAACCGTACGCTCTAGCCAGCTGAGCTACACCGCCATGATATAAAAATAGGATTGTCTTATTCGAAAGACACAAAAAATATAATACAACAGCTTTACCTATCTGTCAACAAACAACTTCAAATTTCTTATTATCTTTTCTGTATCAACACGGTCTGTCAAAAATATTGAAAGAAATCAAAGGAAAGGTAAGAAGAAAATGTCGTTTGGTTCTTTATATAAAGAATAGCGTCGAACTTTTTAGAACGGCATCTTCCTTGTTTTGACAAAATATCGAGAGGAGATGTGATTTAATGTGGACAGAGGAGTGATATAAATGAACACATATACGGATAATAAACCAAAATCTTTTTTTTCTAGTTCTCATCCGATGATGAGTAACTTACGTCAAAAGATCGGTCAACATTGGACAAGCTTATTGTTTGAGAAAGGTTTGCTTATTTGTATTATCGGTTTTTTATTAGGAAGAGCTGTCATTTTATCGACACTTTCACCATTTGTCATTGCCTTTGTTGCGGCAGTCTGGTTTTTACGTCGGGACAAAGTACTTCCCCTTATTACATTCTCATTAATAGGAGCTTTTACATACGGTCTGTCACATAGCTTCTATATATTTTTATCTATTTCTATCTTAATAGTCCTCTCCTTTTTTATCTATCAATCGAAATCGGTCGAGAGGATCTTACCGTTTTTCGTCTTTTTTGCAGCAAGTATTCCTAGAATCAGTACCTATGCGATGACAACGAAGCTAACATATCTGGAGTGGGTCATCGCTCTTGTTGAGGGAATATTGGCAGCTGTTCTATTACTAATCTTTATGCAAAGTATTCCATTATTATCACCAAAACGATATAAACCAATCTTAAAAAATGAAGAAATTGTTTGTTTTATCATTTTATTAGCTTCGGTACTAACAGGAGTAATTGGTGTAGAAATCTATGATGCGCAAATGGAACAAGTTTTAGCGCGATATTTAGTATTACTTCTTGCATTGGTTGGTGGTGCTGCAATTGGTTCCACTGTTGGGGTTGTAGCAGGGTTAATATTAAGTCTTGCCAGCATCGCCAATATGTTTCAAATGAGCTTATTAGCTTTCTCAGGCCTATTAGGTGGGTTACTGAAAGAAGGAAGAAAGCTGGCTGTCAGTTTAGGGTTATTAATTAGTACGTTGTTAATCAGTTTATATGGCGAATCCTTTGATTATCTGGCAATAGCATTAATGGAATCAGCGTTAGCGATATTATTGTTTTTAATAACACCGAGCAAATTGATTAAACAGATTGCTAAATATATACCTGGAACGGTTGAACATACCAATGAGCAAGAGCAATATTTGCAAAAGGTTCGAAACGTTACTGCCCACCGGGTCGAGCGATTCTCTAATGTCTTTAAAGCTTTGTCTCGCAGCTTTCAAACAGAATCCAACCAATGGCAGGAACAGGATCTAGAAGTGGACTACTATTTAAGTAATGTCACGGAAAAAACTTGTCAAACATGCTTTAAAAAAGAAACCTGTTGGGTACAACAATTTGATAAAACATACGATTTAATGCGAGATGTCAAAGATCAATTGGAGACAGATAACCAATTGAATAATATAACGAACAGACAGTTTGAAAATCACTGTATTAAATCTCGTAAAGTAATTGATACCATGCAGCAAGAACTATCCTTTTTTGAAGCAAATAAACAACTGAAGAAACAAGTGTTAGAAAGTAGACGTTTTGTCGCAGATCAATTAAGTGGTGTATCAGAAGTCATGGAGAATTTCGCTAATGAGATTCTTAAAGAAAAGGAAAACCATGAGCAACAGGAAATTGAAATAGTTGCGGCGTTAAAACATGTAGGGATTGAACTAGAAAAACTAGATATTTATAGCTTGGAGAAAGGAAACATCGATATTGAAATGGTGATTGCGTTCCAGCAATACCATGGGGAAGCTGCCAAACTGATTGCACCTATTCTCTCTGATATTTTGGATGAAACGATCATTGTCGTTACGGAAGATCTGTCTCCTCTAGCAAAAGGGCATAGCTTTTTCACCTTTGGTTCTGCCAGGAAATTTGTCATTAATACTGGGGTAGCACACGCAGCCAAAGGAGGAGGATTAATATCAGGGGATTGTTATAAATCAATGGAGCTTGGTGCCGGAAAATATGCTTTAGCTATAAGTGACGGGATGGGAAATGGAGACAGAGCACATGAGGAAAGTACCGAAACATTACGGTTATTACAACAAATCTTAGAATCTGGTTTGCACGAGCAGGTAGCAATTAAATCGATTAACTCCATCTTAGCACTTAGAACAAATGAAGAGATTTATGCAACATTAGATTTGGCAATGGTAGACCTCCACCATGCAGTCGTTCGCTTTTTGAAAGTAGGTTCTACTCCTAGCTTTATTATGCGAAGTGATGCTGTAGAGAAGATAGAGGCTAGTAACCTTCCAATTGGGATTATTCAGGAGGTAGAAGTTGATGTTGTCAGTGCACAATTAAAAGCAGGCGATTTCTTAATCATGATGAGTGATGGGATATTTGAAGGTCCGAAAGAGATAGAGAATGTTGATCTATGGTTGAAGCGAAAACTGCTGGAGATGGAAACGAAAGAGCCTCAAGAAATCGCTGATTTATTACTAGAAGAGGTGATTCGAACTCAAAGTGGTGAAATTGAAGATGATATGACGGTATTGGTAGCTCAAATAACAGAAAATCAACCAGAATGGGCACCTATTCGTTCTTTTCGGCAATTTGAAAGAGAGGACATTAGCTAATGAACAGCAGGTCAAACGTATAATTTCCCCCATTATTGGCGAACCTTACTAATAATCAATGACCAATAATAGGAGGAAAATGTATGAAAACGGGGACACTTAAACAAATTCTTTTAATTACGGATGGTTGCTCGAACCAAGGAGAAGATCCAGCATTAGTAGCTAGTTTAGTAGCCGAACAAGGCATTACGGTTAATGTCATTGGCATATTAGAAGATGATCATACAGAACAACCAGAGGGATTGGAAGAAGTAGAAGAAATCTCTGAAAACGGCCAAGGGGTTAGTCAAATTGTTTATCAGGATGCCTTAGCACAGACCGTTCAAACTGTGACCAAACAAGCGATGACGGAAACGTTGCAAGGAGTTGTGAATAATGAATTAAAGCAAATCTTAGGTAGTGAAAAAACAATGGAAGAATTACCTCCAGATCAGCGTGGCGAGGTAATGGAAGTAGTGGACGAACTAGGAGAGACTTGTGATTTAGAGGTATTAGTACTCGTTGATACAAGTGCTAGTATGACCAATAAACTACCAACTGTTCAAGAAGCTCTTATTGATCTTTCCATTAGTATGAATGCAAGAATTGGGCGAAGCCGTTTTGCTGTATATCAATTCCCGGGACGGAAGAAGCCGATTCAACAATTAGTAGATTGGACATCGAAACTAGATTCCATTACTTCTATTTTTGCCAAAATATCAAGCGGTGGTATTACACCGACTGGGCCTGCTTTAAAAGAAGCCATGTATCAATTTGGTAAGAAGACGTTACGAAGGAGATTTGCGCGCGATGATTACACAGACATCGAAGAAGCCTGATATTCAGTTAAGAAAAGGACAAATTGTCAAAGGTAAATGGCACCGTCATCATTACCATGTCGTAAAAAAACTGGGTAGTGGTGCGATAGGGTCTGTTTATCTTTGTGTACACGAAAACAAACAAGTAGCACTGAAAATCAGTAAACAAAGTGCTTCTGTGAGTTCTGAAGTAAACGTATTGAAGTCCTTCCAAGCGGTTCAAGGTTATCACCTTGGACCTTCTTTGATAGATGTGGATGATTATCAGGCTCATAATGGTTTTACCTATTCTTTTTATGTAATGGAATATATATCTGGTGAATCGTTACATGATTTTATGCGGCGAAATGGGCATGAATGGTTAGTATCTCTTTTGATCAAATTTGCTAATGATTTACACGTATTACATCAGCAAGGCTATGTATTTGGTGATTTAAAGATAGAAAATTTAATTGTATCACGTAAGCCCGTTCAATTAAGATGGGTTGATGTTGGTGGGACAACCTTACAGGGTAGAGCAATTAAAGAGTATACTGAATTCTATGATCGTGCGTATTGGCAATGCGGTTCACGTAAAGCTGACCCGGGCTACGATCTCTTTGCGTTAGCAATGGTGATTTTGCGTGTCTATTATCCAAATGGTTTTACAAAAGGAACTAATCCTAAAAAAACGTTACAACAGAAAATCAATCAGGCAGTGACAATCGAACCATTGAGAAAACTATTACTGATGCTCATTAATAATTCTATAACTGAGGCAGAACAGATAAAAGATTATTTGTTAAATTATTTTATTCATCAGAAGTCAAAACGAGATAAGAGAAGACAGCATCAAAAAGCAAAAAGCTCTCATGAAGCATTATATCCTTTTCTTGAAATAGGTAGTATATTAACTATTGGAGGTGCCTGTTATCTTTATGTTACATTTTTTATGTGATAAAAAGATTTTATCATTCATATTATGTTAAAATAATGTAAACAAGATTGGATGGGGTGGTGGTGTTTGAGTAAAACAACCCTTTATGATAAATTAACGCCATTTATGAAGAGACATCAATTATTACATAAGCATGCCAAGGTATTAGTAGGTGTTTCAGGTGGTGCAGATTCCTTGCTATTACTACACTATTTAGTAAGCTTGCAGAAACATTGGGATGTGCAAGTTACGGTAATTTCCATCGATCATGGTTTGCGTGGGGAAGAGTCTGCGGCAGATGTTCAATACGTTGAACAGATTTGTGAGCAATTAGGCGTCCCATTTATAGGGAAGGCAGTAGATGTGAACAGGAGAAAAGCAATACATAAAGAAGGGACACAGTTAGCGGCCCGTACTTTGCGTTATCAGGTATTTGAACAGGTTATGAAGGAAACAGGTTCTGACTTTTTGGCTTTGGCACATCATGGTGATGACCAGGTAGAAACCGTATTAATGCGAATGGTACGTCAGTCAAATCCTGCTGCTTTAACTGGTATCCCAGTAAAAAGAAAATTTGCAAATGGATACATCGTTAGGCCTTTATTATGTTTATCTAAAAATGAAATTTATCAATATTGTCGAGAGTTTGAGATCGTACCTAGGGAGGATCCTTCGAACCAATCTATCGATTATACACGCAATTTTTTCCGGTTGCATGTTTTACCGTTGCTCAAGCAACAAGACCGTCACGTTCATCTTCATGTACAGGAAATGACAGAGCGTATGACGGAGGACGAGGAATTTCTTCAAGCACAAACGAAAGCAATGTGGCATGAAGTCGTAACATGTGAAAAAGACTCGGTATTTTTTAATATTGAAGCTTTTCGATCTTACCCGATAGCTTTACAAAGACGAGCCTTTCATCTAATATTAAACTATCTTTATCAAGAAGTACCAACAGATTTATCTACACAACATGAAAAAGCTTTTTTTGCATTATTAGATCAAGAAAAGAGTAATGTTACTTTAGATTTCCCAAAATCCTTAAAGGTAACGAAAAATTACCAAGAATTGCGTTTCCACTTTCTCTCCCAAGTCGAAAAGAAATGGAAAGACCACCAATTCATAAAGGTTCCCGGTGAAATGCTACTACCGAATGGCGCCATTCTGACAGCCACATATACCTCTGGAGATATTCAGGAAGATAATAATTATACTTTACATATCCCGATTGAATGTGAATCATTATTACCACTTAGTATGAGAGTGAGAATGCCAGGGGACCGTATCAAAGTGAAAGGATTAAACGGTCGGAAGAAAGTAAAAGATATATTTATTGATGAGAAAATCCCGGTTTATTTAAGAGATAGCTGGCCGCTCATCTTTGGTGCAGATGGATCTTTGCTTTGGATTGTTGGTTTAAGGAAAGCGGAACTAGTTCATGAAGGTTCTGTTGGTAAATATATTTCATTAACATATATGGATTCAAATGAATAGGAGGCAGCAAGATGCATGATGAGATAAAGGAAATATTAATTTCCGAAGAGCAAATACAAGCGAAATGTCAAGAGCTTGGTGAGCAGTTAACCAAAGAATATGAAGGAAGGTTTCCGTTAGCGATTGGTGTGTTGAAAGGCGCATTACCTTTTATGTCGGATATTTTACGTTCGATTGACACACACCTAGAAATGGATTTTATGGATGTTTCAAGTTACGGGAATGAAATGCGTTCCTCTGGTGAAGTTAAAATCGTGAAAGATTTAGACACAAAGGTAGAGGGTCGTGATATTTTAATTATTGAAGACATCATTGATAGTGGTCTTACATTAAGTTATTTAGTTGATTTATTTAAGTATCGTCAGGCAAATTCAATTAAAATTGTCACATTATTAGATAAACCTGAAGGAAGAACTGTTGATATTAAAGCAGATGTGGTAGGTTTTGAAGTGCCAAATGAATTTGTGGTGGGTTATGGACTAGATTATCAAGAGAAATATCGAAACTTACCATATATCGGTATTTTAAAGCCAGAAGTTTATGGTGGAGAAGAATAATTAAAATCAAACAAGGGTCAGTTGTAATTAGTTGTCATAAAGTCTTGCAATATGATACTATTTACTATAGTTTTCTCGTTTCGGGAGGAGGTAGGCAATGAATCGGATTATACGTAATGTGATCCTCTATTTCGTAATCTTTTTAGTTGTGATAGGGATCATATCAGTATTCAGCAGCCAAAACAACCAGGCTGAAGAATTAAAAGTAAACGAATTTATGCAAGCATTGGAAAATAACCAAATCAAAGAAATGGAAATGCGCCCTTCCAATGGTGTAATACGTGTGGTAGGGGAATTAGAGCAAGATGATAAACCCTTTATGACTAATATCCTAGATACTCCTGGTATCGTTGAACAGGTTGAAGATACCGCTAAAGATCAAGGGATATTAACAATTGAGGAAGAGGAACAACCGAGTGGATGGGTTACGTTCTTAACGACCATGATTCCATTTGTTATTATATTCATTTTGTTTTTCTTCTTACTTAACCAGGCTCAAGGCGGTGGTAGCCGTGTGATGAACTTTGGTAAGAGTAAGGCGAAAATGTACAATGAAGAGAAGAAAAAAGTTCGCTTCAGAGATGTTGCTGGTGCGGATGAAGAGAAGCAGGAATTAGTAGAAGTAGTTGACTTCTTAAAAGATCCACGTAAATTCTCTGCTATTGGTGCAAAAATACCAAAAGGGGTTTTACTAGTAGGACCTCCTGGTACAGGTAAAACATTACTTGCTAGAGCCGTTGCAGGTGAAGCAGGAGTTCCGTTCTTCTCTATAAGTGGTTCGGATTTCGTGGAGATGTTTGTGGGTGTAGGTGCATCCCGTGTACGTGATTTATTTGAAAATGCGAAGAAAAATGCACCATGTATCATCTTTATTGACGAGATTGATGCAGTAGGTCGTCAACGTGGTGCTGGTGTAGGTGGGGGTCACGATGAACGTGAACAAACCTTAAACCAATTACTCGTTGAAATGGATGGTTTCGGTGAGAATGAAGGAATTATCATTATCGCTGCAACTAACAGACCAGATATTTTAGACCCTGCGTTATTACGTCCAGGACGTTTTGACCGTCAAATTACCGTAGATCGTCCAGACTTAAAAGGTCGTCAAGACGTATTAGGTGTTCACGCACGTAATAAACCATTAGCAGAAGATGTTGATTTGAAGACAATCGCTATGCGTACACCAGGATTTTCAGGTGCAGACCTTGAAAACCTCTTAAATGAAGCAGCACTTGTTGCAGCACGACATGATAAAGAGAAAATCGATATGGAATCAGTAGATGAAGCAATTGACCGTGTCATCGCTGGACCTGCTAAGAAAAGTAGGGTTATTTCAGAAAAAGAACGCAATATTGTTGCTTATCATGAAAGTGGACATACGATTATTGGTATGGTGCTAGATGATGCAGATATGGTACACAAGGTAACGATTGTACCTCGTGGTCAAGCAGGTGGTTATGCTGTAATGCTTCCACGCGAAGATCGCTATTTTATGACGAAACCAGAATTGTTTGATAAGATTACCGGGTTATTAGGTGGTCGTGTAGCCGAAGAAATCATCTTTGGCGAAGTAAGTACTGGTGCTCATAATGATTTCCAGCGTGCAACTGGAATCGCTCGTAAGATGGTTATGGAATACGGTATGAGTGATAAGATTGGACCTCTCCAATTTGGCAGTGGTGGAGGGCAAGTTTTCTTAGGTCGCGATATGCAAAATGAGCAAAACTACAGTGATGCGATTGCATATGAAATCGATCAGGAAATCCAAAACTTCATTCAAGAATGTTATAACAGAGCAAAACAAATTCTCACAGAAAATCGTGACAAGTTAGAGCTTGTAGCGAAGACTCTATTAGAGGTTGAGACATTAGATGCTGGTCAGATTAAAGGCCTGTTTGAAGATGGAAAACTTCCAGATCCTGTAGTTTCTGAACAAGATGGTAAAGAAAAACCATCATCTGCAACAGAAACGGAGGATACAAAGGAAGATGATAACAAGTCATCTGACTTTAAAGTAAACATTCAACCAAAAGAAGAAGAAGAAAGCTATTTTGACCAGGATTCAAAAAGCTATTTCGACCAAGACAAATCAACTGAAGAGTCTGACGATAAAGATAAACAATAAAACGAAAAGCAGTTCCTAAAAAGGAACTGCTTTTTTACGCTTCAAGAAACAGAATACACAAACTGCGCAGTAACTGAACATAGATTTGTTCTCCTCCCGTACTCGAACTGCATTAAGAGATAATTTTGAAATATGTCGTGATGAT
>NZ_WJID01000092.1:0-14407 GCF_010994055.1 Gracilibacillus thailandensis
AGAACAAATCCATGTCTAAGTTACTGCGCAGTTTATGGATACTACGAAAGTTGTTAATATGTTTGACGTGCGTTTGTAGTTTTGTTGTATTACAAGTTTTCTTTAATGGGAGGATAATGGTATAATATGATGGGTATTTAAGTAGTCGTTTAATGAAATGTCGGAGGTATATTATGTGGAGAGTATATGTAATAGCATTAGCAGTTGTCATTGTTGATCAATTAACAAAATGGCTCATCGTAACAAATATGGAAATTGGAGAACGAATCACCGTTATTGAATCCTTTTTTTATTTAACATCCCACCGAAATTCTGGTGCAGCATGGGGGATATTGCAAGGTCAAATGTTCTTTTTCTATATCATTACCGTGATTGTTATTGGTTTTATTATTTTTTACATCCAAAAGTTTGGCAAGGAGAGTATATGGTTAAGACTAGCATTAGCTTTTGTATTAGGCGGTGCAATTGGTAATTTTATTGATCGCCTGTTCCGAAAAGAAGTAGTAGACTTCTTTGACGTTTATATCGGTACATATGATTATCCGATCTTTAATATTGCTGATTCCGCATTAGTAGTAGGAGTTATCGCTATTTTCATCTATACATTTTTAGATGAGAGAAACAAAAAAAGGAGCAACCAGAAATGAGCGAGTTTTCTTATGTAGTTAAGACGAGTGATCAAGGAACACGGATAGATAAACTGTTAGTCGATATTACAGAAGACTATTCCAGATCACAAATTAAAACTTGGTTTGATAAAAACTTAGTGCTTGTAAACGGTAAGACCGTGAAACAAAACTATAAATGTCAGACTGAGGATCAGATTGAGTGGCAAGTACCGGAAGTTGAACCGTTAGATGTAGTGGCAAAAGATATACCAATTGATATCGTGTATGAAGATGAAGATATCCTTGTCATTAATAAAAAGAGTGGAATGGTCGTTCATCCAGCAGCTGGCCATCAGGAAGATACTTTAGTCAATGCTTTACTGTTCCACTGTGATGATTTATCAGGTATTAATGGTGTAAAAAGACCTGGGATAGTCCATCGGATTGATAAAGACACAAGTGGTTTATTAGTAGTTGCAAAACATGATGTTGCTCACGAAAGATTAGCAGAGCAACTGAAAGAGAAAAAAATTAAAAGAGCATATAAAGCAATTGTTCATGGGGATATTCCGCATGAATATGGTTCGATCGATGCTCCAATAGGGCGAAGCGAAAAAAATCGTCAACTAATGGATGTTACGGAGAAAGGCAAGGATGCTGTGACGCATTTTGAAGTAATCGAAAGACTGCATGGGAAATTCACTTTTGTGAAATGCGTGTTAGAAACTGGAAGAACGCATCAAATTCGTGTACACATGAAATATATTGGTTACCCATTGGTTGGCGATCCGAAATATGGTCAACGGAAAACAATTGATGTTGATGGACAAGCACTCCATGCATATCATCTAAGCTTTGAACACCCTGTCAAGCAAGAGCAGATGGAGTTTGAGGCACCGTTACCAGATAAATTTGCGAAGGTATTAGAAAATATTCGAAAAAGTTATTGACTTCGCTTGCCGTTTTTGACATAATATAACCAATATCATAAAGACCTTTTAAAACAGTCCCGTGAGGCTGAAAAGGAAACGGATCAACATACCACAAGTATGTCCAAAATCCTTATTCTCTCACGGAGAATAAGGATTTTTTTATGGAAGAACAATGATATATATATATCAAACGAAGTAATAGGTTTTAACAAGTTATATAAAGCGAGGTTTTTATGATGAATAAAAAAGCAAATGTACTAGACGCACCGGCAATGAGAAGGGCACTAACACGAATTGCTCACGAAATTCTCGAACGAAACAAAGGTGTAGAAGGATTGATGCTAGTAGGTATTAAAACAAGAGGAGTTCCAATTGCCAAACGGCTTCAAGAACGGATTCAAGATATCGAAGGTGTAAAGGTTCCGATTGGAGAATTGGATATTACACTTTACCGTGATGATTTATCACATGTCGACAATCAGGAACCAACACTGAATGAAGCCAACCTAAAAGAGCAAGTTACAGGTAAAAACGTTATTTTAGTAGATGATGTTTTATACACAGGCAGAACAGTGAGAGCTGCGATGGATGCGATTATGGATCAAGGAAGACCGTCTCAAATGCAACTAGCCGTCTTAGTTGATCGGGGACATCGTGAACTGCCTATACGTGCAGATTTTATTGGTAAAAACATTCCAACATCCCAAAATGAAATTATTACAGTTGAGTTGGAAGAAATAGATCAAAAAGATAGTGTCAGTATTTATGAAAAAGAATAAGACCTTTAAACAAGTACAGAGATGCTTGCAAGGTCGCATTTAAAGGATACGTGTACCTTTTATACTACACGTCTACCTCTTTGCGACCAGCAAAGAGGTTTTTTTTATCCGAAAAGAAGGGGAGATAGAGAAATGTCAGAGAAAAAAATGGTTTTAGATGTCAGAGAAGTACCGAAATTATCAAAATGGTTACTGTTCAGTATACAACACTTATTTGCGATGTTTGGGGCTACTATTTTAGTACCGTTTCTAACAGAATTATCGCCAGCGGTCGCTTTAGTATCCAGTGGTTTAGGTACACTAGCCTACCTATTAATTACAAAAGGTCAAATTCCGGCCTATTTAGGTTCCAGCTTTGCTTTTATTGCACCGATCACAAGTGCGATGGCGATAGGTGGACCTGGCGGAGTCATGATTGGAAGTTTCCTTGCAGGTGTTGTGTATGGAGCACTTTCGTTGCTGATCGCTGCTTTTGGAACGGATTGGATTATAAAAGTATTACCACCGATCGTAGTAGGACCAGTCATTATTGTGATTGGATTAGGATTAGCTCCAACTGCGATTGATATGGCAATGAACGTAGACGGTGAATATAGCGGTGTTCACTTCAGTGCAGCCATTGTAACATTGCTGATCACGGTTATTGGCTCCTTATTATTTAGAGGATTCTTCGGACTTATCCCGATCCTGATTGGGATCATTGGTGGTTATGTTTACTCACTCATTATATCTGCCATCACCAATGTTAAGGTTTTAGATGCCACAGGCGTACAAGCTGCATGGGATAAAATTGTTTCTAGTAACTCATTTGGTGAGGCGATTCAGTCTATATTCTTAGTACCGGATTTTGTTATCCCGTTTGTTACGTTTAATCCAGCGGATGTGTTTAGCTGGAGTATCGTATTACTTATGGTACCAGTTGCAGTTGTAACGGTAGCGGAACATATCGGTGATCAAATGGTGTTATCTAAAGTAGCAGGCAAAAACTTTATTAAAAAGCCTGGACTACATCGCTCGATATTAGGTGATGGGGTAGCAACGATTATTGCCTCTTTATTAGGAGGGCCGCCAAATACAACGTATGGTGAAAACATTGGCGTATTGGCAATAACAAGAGTATTTAGTGTGTTTGTTATCGGTGGAGCAGCAGTACTAGCGATTATTTTCGGATTTATCGGAATTATTACCGAACTGATAGCATCCATTCCTACCCCAGTAATGGGCGGTGTGTCGATTCTGTTATTCGGTATTATTGCCTCAAGTGGCTTACGAATGTTAATTGATAACAACATCGACCTCGGTATTAAACGAAATCTAGTCATCTCGTCAGTTATCTTAGTAATCGGTATAGGTGGAGCATATGTAAACATTCCGGTCGGAGATGTAGATGTGACTATCGCAGGCATGGCACTTTCAGCCTTAATTGGTCTGATTTTAAACCTTATCTTACCTGAGAAAGAATCAGGTTATGGCAATGGTAATATGTTTGCAACACCTGAAGATGAAGAATAAGTGTTCAATAAAAAAGATGGGGAGGATGTAAAGATGGAGCATTTTGTGACGATGAAGGATCAAACAGCAACAGAAATACTGCAATTGGTAAAAAGAGCAAATCATATTAGTCAGACAGGTGGAAATCCACTAAAAGGACAATTTTTTGCCGCTAACCTTTTCTTTGAACCTAGTACACGCACTAAGATGAGTTTTGTTGTTGCAGAAAGAAAACTTGGAATTGAACCATTAGATTTTATGGCAGACGTCTCAAGTATAACGAAGGGTGAAAGTATTTATGATACAGCAAAAACATTTGAAGCGATTGGGGCAAACTTTATCGTTTTAAGACATCAAGAAGAGAATATTGCGAAACAATTAGCCGAATCTTTATCCATCCCTGTTATTAATGCAGGAGACGGGACAGGCGAGCACCCAACACAGTGCCTGCTCGATCTTGTAACCATTTATCAGGAATATAAACAATTTAACGGATTAAAAGTAGTGATTGCTGGAGATATCAAGCATAGTCGAGTTGCTCGATCTAATGCAATTGCCCTTTCCACATTAGGATGTGAGGTCTATCTAACAGGTAAAGAAGAATGGCATGATGACTCATTAGCTTTTCCATATGTATCAATAGATGAAGCGATCGAGATAGCAGATGTTCTGATGTTACTGCGTATTCAGCATGAACGACATCAGGATCAATTTAGCCTACAACAAGAAAGTTATCTGGAGAAATACGGGTTGACGAAAGAGCGAGAAGCAAGTATGAAAAAGCATGCAATTATCTTGCATCCGGCACCTGTGAATAGAGGAGTAGAAATAGATTCTAGCTTAGTAGAATGTGAAAGATCTCGAATTTTCAAACAAATGAAAAATGGTGTAGTAGCAAGAATGGCAGTAATGGAGACACTTTTGAACCAAGGGGGTAACTTCAATGAAGAAAATTTTAACAAACGTCAAGCAATTATCGGATAATGGCAATGTACAATCGTGTGAAATTTTAATAGAAGAGGGAAAAATTAAAGCAATTGGAACCGACATGGAAGTTCCAGGAGCAGAAAGAATCGATGGTAAGGGCAACTTGGTTACACCTGGATTTGTGGATGTCCATGTTCATTTAAGAGAGCCAGGTGGTGAGGCTAAAGAAACGATTGCTACGGGTACAAAATCAGCGGCACGTGGTGGTTATACAACAGTATGTGCGATGCCTAATACGCAACCAACACCTGATTCTGTTGAAGTGCTACAATCCATTCAGGACAGAATTAAAGAAACAGCAGCAATTCGAGTATTGCCTTATGCATCAATTACTGAACGACTTGTAGGTAACAAGTTAACGGATATGAAGGCATTAAAGCAAGCGGGAGCTTTTGCTTATACAGATGATGGTGTAGGTGTTCAATCAGCTGATATGATGCTCCAGGCGATGACACAAGCAGCAGCGGTTGATATGCCTATTGTTGCTCACTGTGAGGAAAATACCTTGATACACAACGGCGTGATGCACGAAGGTCAAGTAAGCAAGAGATTAGGTTTACCTGGCATACCTTCAATTTGTGAGTCTGTCCAAATTGCCCGTGATGTTCTTCTAGCAGAAGCAACGGGATGTCATTATCACGTATGCCACGTCAGTACGAATGAATCTGTCCGCGTAATCCGTGATGCGAAGAAAGCAGGGATTCGTGTAACAGCAGAAGTAACACCACATCATCTATTAATCAATGAAAATGCTATTACCGAAAATGATGCGAATTTTAAAATGAACCCACCTTTACGTGCAAAAGAAGATCAAGCGGCACTTATCGAAGGTTTACTAGATGGAACGATCGATTTTATTGCAACAGATCATGCGCCACATACTGCTGAGGAGAAAGCGAACGGTATGGAAGAAGCACCATTTGGCATTGTTGGGTTTGAAACAGCATTTTCTCTTCTACACACCCACTTTGTTCAAAAAGGAATCTTTACACTGAAACAGCTCGTTGATTGGCTGACTGTAAAACCAGCAGATACTTTCGGACTACCATATGGAAGAATGGAGGTTGGTGCTAGTGCTGATTTAACACTACTTGATCTCGAAACAGAAGGAAACATAGATAAAGAAATGTTTGTATCGAAAGGAAAAAATACACCATTTGATAAATGGGAGGTAACGGGAAAACCAGTTATGACGATTTATCAAGGTCAGATCGCTTTTGAGGAGGCAACAGAATGAAAAGACAGCTTATTTTAGAAGACGGTACCGTTTTTCATGGAGATGCATTTGGTTCATTAGAAGAAAGTATTGGAGAAGTTGTATTCAATACAGGGATGACAGGTTACCAAGAAATATTATCAGATCCTTCCTATTGTGGTCAACTTGTCACGATGACATATCCGCTTATCGGAAACTATGGCATTAATCGAGACGATTTTGAAACGATTACGCCATCCATTTTTGGATTTATCGTAAAGGAATATGCTGAAATGCCTTCCAACTTCCGTAGTGATGAAAACCTCGATGAGTATTTAAAAGCAAATAATATACCGGGTATCTCTGGAATTGATACAAGAAAACTAACGAAAATATTGCGTAAGCATGGTACAATGCGTGGCATTTTAACAGAAGCGGGCGCTGAAGATAAAGAAGCTTTGGAGAAATTAAAACAAGCAAATCTGTTAACAAACCAAGTAGAGCAGGTTTCTACTGTAAAGCCGTATGTTTCACCAGGAAGAGGATATCGGATTGTATTAGTCGATTTTGGAATGAAGCATGGAATTTTAAGAGAATTAACGAAACGTAATTGTCATGTTACAGTCGTACCATACAACTACAGTGCGGATAATATTTTGCGATTGAAGCCGGATGGCATCATGCTAACGAATGGTCCTGGTAATCCTAAAAACGTACCAGAAGCGATCGAAATGATCAAAAATGTGATACCGACTGTACCAACCTTTGGTATCTGTCTAGGACACCAATTATTATCATTAGCGTGCGGGGCCGATACGGAAAAATTAAAATTTGGTCATCGCGGATCGAATCATCCTGTTTATGATTTTGAAACCAAACGGACTTATTTAACTTCACAAAATCACGGGTATGCGGTCACCGAATCATCGATTGCACAAACAGACTTAGTGCTTACGCAAATCGCCTTAAATGATAAAACCGTGGAAGGAGTTAAACATTCCGAATATCCAGCTTTTTCGGTTCAATATCACCCGGAAAACTCACCAGGTCCTGATGATACGAACTATTTATTTGACCGATTTATGGAAAATATCGCAAGCTATCAAACAGCACAGAAGGAGGAACTCTAATGCCAAAAAGAACGGATATTCAAAAGATTTTAGTAATCGGATCAGGTCCGATTGTGATTGGACAAGCAGCAGAATTTGACTATTCCGGTACCCAAGCATGTCAGTCATTGAAAGAAGAAGGTTATACAGTTATTCTAGCAAACTCCAATCCAGCAACGATTATGACCGACCATACGATTGCGGATACGGTATATATGGAACCTTTGACTGTAGAATTTCTATCTAAAATCATTCGTAAAGAACGTCCTGACGCTGTATTGCCAACGCTTGGTGGCCAGACTGGCTTGAATCTAGCTGTTGCTTTAGATGAATCAGGCATTTTAGAAGAGTATGGAGCAGAATTATTAGGTACGAAGCTGGATGCGATCCAACAGGCAGAAGATCGTGAAAAATTTAGAACTTTAATGAATGAAATTAATGAGCCTGTACCAGAAAGTCAAATTGTCAACACAGTAGATCAAGCATTAGATTTTGCCGAAGAAATTGGATATCCACTAATAGTAAGACCAGCATACACATTAGGCGGTACCGGTGGTGGTATGTGTTACAACGAAGCAGATTTAACAGAAATAACAAGAAATGGCTTAGCATTATCCCCAGTAAATCAATGTTTGATTGAAAAGAATATCGCAGGATTTAAAGAAATAGAGTATGAAGTCATGCGCGACAAAAATGATCAAGCCATCGTTGTATGTAACATGGAAAACATTGATCCAGTCGGTATTCATACGGGAGATTCGATAGTCGTTGCGCCATCACAAACATTGAGTGACCGTGAATATCAAATGTTACGTTCTGCCTCTTTAAAAATCATTCGTGCATTAGAAATTGAAGGAGGCTGTAACGTTCAATTAGCACTAGATCCGAACAGCTTTCAATATTATATTATTGAAGTAAATCCAAGGGTGAGCCGTTCATCAGCCTTAGCGTCAAAAGCAACAGGTTATCCAATTGCTAAGATTGCCGCTAAAATCGCGATCGGTATGAGTTTAGATGAAATTATGAATCCAATTACCGGAACTACGTATGCGATGTATGAGCCAGCGTTGGATTATGTTGTGACGAAATTCCCTCGCTTTCCATTTGACAAGTTTGTATTAGGTAACCGAAAACTTGGTACCCAAATGAAAGCGACAGGAGAAGTAATGGCGATCGGCCGTAATTTCGAAGAGTCCTTATTGAAAGGAATACGTTCACTAGATATTAGTGGTGAAGATTTCTACTTGCCCGTCTTAGAAAATGAATCAATAGAATTGTTAAAAGAACGTTTAGTACATGCTGATGATGAAAGAATTTACGTATTAGCAGAAGTATTGAGACAAGGCATGTCAGTTGAAGAAATATTCCAATTAACCAAAATAGACCGCTTTTTCTTAGAAAAATTAAAGAAGATTATCGACTTTGAAGCGAAATTAGCGGATATTCCGCAAAATCTTGATCTGCTAAAAGAAGCAAAAAAACTAGGTTTGTCGGATACACACATCGCTCGCCTTTGGAATGTCGATGTAGATGAAGTGTATCAGCTTAGAAAAGCAGAAAATATTTTGCCAGTTTATAAGATGGTAGATACTTGTGCAGCAGAGTTCGAATCGGAAACTCCTTATTTCTATAGTGCATATGAAGAGGAAAATGAATCAGAAGTAACCAACCGCAATAAAGTATTAGTGATCGGTTCTGGTCCAATCCGAATTGGTCAAGGGATTGAGTTCGATTATGCGACAGTTCACTCCGTTTTAGCACTAAAAGAAGCTGGCTATGAAGCAATCATTATGAATAGTAATCCAGAGACTGTATCAACTGACTTTAGTGTGTCAGACAAGTTATATTTTGAACCATTAACATTAGAAGATGTTATGCATGTGATTGATTTAGAACAACCGGAAGGTGTTATTGTTCAGTTTGGAGGTCAGACAGCTATCAATCTTGCGGAAGGATTAGAACGTCGCGGAGTAAGAATACTAGGTACACCACTTACAGCAATAGATACAGCGGAAGACCGTGATAAATTTGAACAACTTTTACAAGAATTAGACATTCCACAGCCTCAAGGGAAAAGTGTGCGTCAATTAGATCAAGCAAAAGCAGCAGCCTCTTCGATTGGTTATCCAGTTTTAGTACGCCCATCCTATGTAATTGGTGGAAGTCAGATGGAAATTGTCTATAGTGAAGATGAATTGGAGAGCTATTTAGCGAAAACAAACCATATTAAGCATAAGCATCCAGTGTTAATCGATAAATATTTGACTGGAATTGAAGTGGAAGTCGATGCAATCAGTGATGGGGAAACAACGATCATTCCAGGTGTAATGGAGCACATTGAACGTGCTGGGGTACACTCTGGTGACTCGATTGCCGTCTATCCTTCACAGCGATTATCAGATGATATTAAGCAAAAATGTGTTGACACTACGATAAAAATAGCGGAAAAATTAGGTGTCAAAGGACTTATCAATATTCAATTTGTCGTGCACCACAATGAAGTGTATGTACTAGAAGTAAACCCTAGAGCAAGCCGGACGATTCCGTTTTTAAGTAAGATAACAGGAGTAACGATGGCTAATATTGCAACCCGCTGTATTATCGGTGAATCACTGGCAAACATGGGTTATCAAAAAGGCTTACTACCTGAGCCAGAAACAGTTTCAGTTAAAGTACCAGTATTCTCTTTTGAAAAGTTACGTAGTGTCGATACAATGCTTGGACCTGAAATGAAATCAACAGGGGAAGCAATTGGACGTGACAGAACATTAGAAAAAGCATTATATAAAGGTCTAACGGCATCTGGATTAAAGATTCCGATGGAAGGAGCAATCCTGATTACGATAGCTGATAAAGATAAGAGTGAAGCATCAGAAATTGCGAAACGCTTCTTTGAATTAGGCTTCCATCTTTATGCAACAGAAGGAACTGCTAAAACGATTAGAGAATTAAATATACCAGTTACGGAAGTTGGGAAAGTCGGAGCAGAAGGGAAAAATGTAATTTCGATTATTGAGCAAGGAGAGGTACAAGTCGTTATTAATACGTTGACATCTGGTAAGAAACCACGCTCAGACGGTTTTAGAATTCGTCGTGAAGCGGTAGAGCATGGTATTCCATGTTTAACTAGCTTAGATACTGCAGAAGCAATCGTGAATGTCATTGATTCGACAACATTTACTGCTAAGCCTACAGTAGAAGGGAAGGCGATTGTACTGTGATCACGAAACAGCTGCTGAAAATAAACAGTCATATGCAAATTGCAGAAGATACCTTTGAAGTGGTAGTACAATCACCTTTAGCAAAAGAACTAAAACCTGGACAGTTTGTGCATATCGCCTTACCGAATCATATGTTGCGCAGGCCAGTTTCTGTCGCAGGGATTGACACGCAGGCGGAAACTTTTACTATTATCTTTAAAATATTCGGGGAAGGAACGCGTGAACTAAGTAAATATCAGGCAGGAGACACGCTTGATGTAATTTTGCCATGCGGAACCTATTACCCCATTGATCAGTTAGCAATAGATCAAGCTTTAATAGTTGGTGGAGGGATTGGAGTCCCTCCGCTCTACTATTTAGCAAAAACACTCAAGGAAAACGGAGTAAAGGTGACAAGTGTTCTAGGTTTCCAATCGAAAGATCAAATCTTTTATGAAGAAAAGTTTCAAGTGTTAGGTGATACGTATATTGCAACAAACGATGGTAGTTATGGAACAAAAGGTTTTGTTACAGATATTATTGATGAAATAAATCCTACTTTCGATTACTTTTTCTCTTGTGGGCCAACCCCAATGTTAAAGGCAGTTTCGCATCAATTAGCGGGATACAATGGCTACATTTCCTTAGAAGAGAGAATGGGATGTGGTGTCGGTACCTGTTATGCATGTGTTGTCCCTTTAAAACAAGATCCTAAGCAATCGAAAAAAATATGTAAGGATGGACCAGTATTTTCAGCAAATGAGGTGATCTTATCATGAGCTTAACGACAAGATTACCTGGCTTAATGTTAAACAATCCTGTCATGCCTGCTTCTGGTTGTTTCGGCTTTGGTAAAGAATATAGTCCGTTTTATGATTTAAGTGAATTGGGAGCAATTAACGTTAAAGCTGCAACAGGTGAAGCAAGATTCGGGAATCCGACTCCACGAGTAGCCGAAACATCTAGTGGTATGTTAAATGCGATCGGCCTGCAAAATCCTGGTGTAGAAAAAATTATCGAGGAAGAGTTACCTTTTTTACGATCATATGACACACCAGTAATTGCAAATGTTGCAGGTAGTACGGTAGAAGAATATGTCAAAGTGACTAAAGCATTGAATCGTTCAAAAGATATCGCTGCATTAGAACTAAATATATCATGTCCTAATGTAAAAGAGGGTGGTGTCCAATTTGGAACAGATCCGTCACTAGCGAAAGAAGTAACTTACAAAGTAAAAGAAGCAAGCGACTACCCAGTTTATGTCAAATTATCTCCGAATGTATCTAATATTGTAGAAATGGCAAAAGCGGTAGCAGATGCTGGAGCTGATGGTTTATCGATGATTAATACGCTAACAGGAATGCAAATAAATTTAAAACAGCGTAAACCGATTATTGCCAATAAAACGGGTGGATTATCAGGTCCAGCTATAAAACCGATTGCGATTCGGATGATCTATGAAGTTCGTCAAGCTCTTAATATTTCGATCATTGGAATGGGTGGAATCAGTACAGCGGAGGATGTTTTAGAATTTCTTTTAGCAGGTGCTAATGCTGTAGCAGTGGGAACGGCTAATTTTCAAAACCCGCTTGTATGCCCGGAAATAATTAATGATTTACCAAGTGTTTTAAAGCAATATGGATTTGATTCAGTGGAAGACGCAATAGGAAAGGGGCATGTGTAATGGACCAACCATTTTTCCTTGCATTAGATTTTCGTACAGCAGATGATGTGAAAGTATTTATCGAGAAGCATGACTTATATGGAGTACCTGTAAAAGTAGGAATGGAATTATTTTATCGTGAAGGCAGGGAAATGATTGATTGGCTAAAAGGACATAAACATCCGATTTTTTTAGATTTGAAACTTCATGATATTCCGACAACTGTGGAAAAAGCCATGTTTAATTTAGCTACCTTAGGGGTTGATATTGTCAACGTCCATGCTTCAGGAGGGTCTGATATGATCAAAGCAGCCAAAAGAGGGCTTGAAGCAGGAGCGGATGGTAAAGTACCTAAACTACTTGCGGTAACTGTTCTGACATCAATGGATCAGTCAACATTAAAAGAGGAATTATATATCAATCAATCAGTAGACGATGCCGTTAAACGTCTAGCATTATTAACCAAAAATAGTGGTGCAGATGGTGTTGTCTGTTCAGCACATGAAGTACCAATTATTAAACAAGCTTGTGGTAATGACTTCTTAACCGTAACACCAGGAATTAGATTGGCTGAGTCTAATCAAAATGATCAAAAACGAGTAGCAACCCCTCAACTTGCGAAGCAAAATGGAGCGGATTATTTAGTGATAGGCAGAAGTATTACACAGGCAGAAAATCCAAAAGCTAATTATAGCCGAGTAGTAGAGGAGTGGGGAAATGCTTAAATCAAAAGAAATGGCCAATGCACTATATGAGATAGATGCTATTCAAATTCGTCCCGACCGATCGTTCGTATGGACATCTGGTATTCATTCTCCTATCTATTGTGATAATCGATTAACGATGTCTTACCCAGATGTACGAAAGCAAATCGTAAACCAATTCGCGGAAATAATTGATCAATTAGAAGAAAAACCAGATGTGATTGCAGGATGTGCCACAGCAGGAATACCTCATGCTGCATGGTTAGCAGATTATTTAAATCTTCCAATGGTTTATGTACGATCCAAGCCAAAAGGACATGGCAAGCAAAATCAGATAGAAGGTAAGGTAGAACAAGGAGATAAAGTCATCGTAATTGAGGACCTTATATCTACAGGTGGATCATCGATCGAAAGTGCACTTGTATTACAAGAAGCAGGTGCAGAAGTTTTGAGTGTATTAGCTATCTTTAGTTATGGATTAAATAAGGCAGACAAACAATTTAAAGATGCTAATATACCTTTTACAACGATCACTAACTTTGATATTTTAGCTGAAGCATTAGTCGAAAATAATGAAATTACAAATGCAGCGAAAATAGACTTATTACAATGGCGTGATGAACTAGGAAATAATTAAAATGAATATTTCCTGGGAAACCGCAGGAAAAGTATTTATTCGATGTTGTTCGACGAGATCGTGTTGAAAAATGGCTTATGGTAAGGTAGTGCCATTATTTTAAGTGTGTCGCCTATTCCATCTAGTGGGATCAGGCGATTTTTTGATTGGAAAATGATAAAATTTAGGAATATGGAGAAAAGTGGACGTGAGAGCTACTTCCAGGACACGCCCAGAAACTAGGTGACTTCACGAATTATCCAATCCTCGTTTTTCTGCGGGCTTTAATACCGGGAAAACATCTTATTTTAATAGATTCATTTCCCGGTTAATACAACTTTTACCAGGAAATCTTATAACGGCATACATCAGTTTTACTTGTAAACTAGATATTAATAAGATGAGGAACTATCTGAGATACCATGAGATACTATTTCATATTTTAAAGTAAAAGCATAAAAAACGAGTAAGATTTGGAATATTTCAATTTATACCTCCTTAATTTAAGTACCAAAAATTACATGCACGAAATCAAAATGGCACTAAATAGTCAATTAAGTACCAAAAATAGAAATCATTTAATTAAAATGGTACTTAAAACAGGTTTTAGTACCAAAATGAATCTTCCTGTTACTAAATTGGTACTAAATCATAAAACTCCACGATGTAATCTGTATCGAAGACTTGCACACGAGAGTAATGATGATCCAAATCATTCTTAAGTTAATATTATTTGTTTTATAAAAGACTTGACATTATTAACCTTAATGTATAATCTTGTTTTAACAAAAGTAATTTTAAAGGATAAAATTTGATGACGAGAACGAGTAGGTATGGAATCTGTTCTACAGAGAGTTGACGTTTGGTGGAAGTCAATGTTCAGACCATGTTGAATATCCTCTCCGAAAAGCAGAGCTGAAATTTTTTTAAGCTTTGACGGGATTCCGCCGTTAAAAGGAACGCGTATGATGGTACGTTGAATGAGTGCTATGAATGAAACCAATGATGGACTTATTGATAGAATCAGGGTGGTATCGCGGGTTAAAACTCGTCCCTAACATTAGTTAGGGGCGAGTTTTTTTATTTACGTCTTTTAAAACCACAGGCTCTGCCTGTGTGAAAA
>NZ_WJID01000093.1:0-13636 GCF_010994055.1 Gracilibacillus thailandensis
CCTGTTTCACTTAGTTTTCATAGAATTTTTTACAGTTCCCATATTTGTAATAGCACCGATTTACTAATTCTTATCATGATTATCGCCTTTTTACTGAAAAACAGAGCTTAATATCATATTTTTGTTTGCCTTCCCTGTTTATACATCTATTATCGGTAACCTTCTGCATTGGCAGGTTTACCAGTATCTTGCACATCAACTAAATATCTCCAACAATCTGGCTGAGATCCATCGACATCAAAAAAATTATACATTTTAGCTAATTTACCACTTGATAGTGACTGTCCGTTCAACCGATTTTTATTGAGGTCTTTTGCTATTGAAGTAACTGCTCGTCCGGTAAAGCGTGGTGTTTCAGAGATAACGAAATGGGGTTCTAACTTTGTTGCATCCATCCAGTTTTCTTCGGTTACCCCAAATTCTTCAAGCATTATTTCCGAGCGCATCCAGCCTGGCGTAACAGAAATAGCAGTACATTCATAAGGTGAAAGTTCATGTGCTAATGCCTTAGCCATGCAGATAACAGAGCTTTTAGCTAAATCATAAAACAAAGATACACGGTAATTATTGTTATTATATTCTTCTGTGCCGTCTGTCATTTCAACCACCAATCCTCCTTTATTTTTAATCAATAGAGGAAGTGCGTAATGACTTGTTATGATATGAGTATTAATAGCCAAATCTAACATCCTTAAGCCTTTTTCTAAGGAATGCTTCCAAACAGGTGTATCCTCTATGAAATATTCACTTCCCCAAATATCATTTACAAGTATATCTAATCTTCCATGTTCGTTCTCAATTCTTTCAACTAAGGACTGCACTTGTTTAGGTACCAGATGGTCAACTTGAACAGCAATTCCGACTCCACCTAAATCATTTACTAATTCTGCTGTTTCTTCAATCGTTTCAGGGCGTCCATATTCAGAAGGTTCATTTTGTGTAGTACGACCAGTGATATAGACAGTAGCTCCTTCAGCCCCTAATTCCATAGCAATACCACGTCCTGCTCCTCTTGTTCCACCAGCTACCAAAGCTATTTGTCCCTTTAAAGATTTCATTTAACATGCTCCTCCTTCTACATAATTAAAATATCTTTCATTTACTTCCATTTTGTAACATCTATAGTATAATCTATAATGTCGACACCTTTTGTCATATTAATATAATTAATTTATTATTTTTATCCAAAGGATGGATTTTATGAGAGCAGATAGATTAATGAACATTATGATTTTGTTACAGAACAGAGGAAAAATGACAGCAAAGGAATTAGCCAACGAACTAGAGGTATCAGACAGAACGATCCTTAGAGACATGGATGCATTAAGTACTGCAGGGATACCCGTTGTTTCTGATAGAGGGAAAGAGGGAGGATGGCGTCTGTTAGATAACTTCCGCAGTAAATTGAGTGGATTAAACATGGATGACATGAAATCTCTATTTCTATTCCCTTCAGGAAAATTACTCGAAGACCTAGGATTAAATAGCCAAGCATTAGATACTAGGCATAAGTTACTTGCAGCCATCCCAGGTACTTATCGAGACGAAGCACAAGCGATGTGGGAAAGAATTCATATCGATTCGGGCACTTGGCGGCAATCCAAAGAAAAAGCGCACGCACTCAAAACCGTCCAACAGGCTGTTTGGGAAAGTAAGAAACTAAAAATTGATTATGAACAGGTCGATGGAAAACAAAAAGAAAGGTTGATTGAACCATTAGGGTTGGTAGCCAAGGGGAATAAATGGTATCTTGTTGCTTCAAGAGATGGAGAGCTACGTAATTACAGGGTATCACGCATACACTCTACAAAAATTGAAAATGAAACTTTTAGTAGACCACTTCATTTTAATTTGGCGGCATACTGGGAACAATCAAAAGTAGAGTTTATACAAAAATTACCGAAATATGATGTACAAGTAGAAATACATCCAGAAATAATGAAAAGAATAAATTTTACAGGTAAGTTTGTTCAAGTGATAGACACAGAAAATCAACATGAGAACGAATGGATACCAGCGACTTTAAGATTTAATGATAAACAAGAGGCAATAGAGTTTATATTAGGATTTGCAAATAAAATAAAGGTCGTTTCGCCAAATGATCTTCCGGATAAAGTTGTGTCGTTAGCAAAGTCTGTTATCGACTTTTACCATCATGAATAAAAGGTTTTTAATGAATAGCTAAACAGTACCTAAAATTACATAATGTTAAAATGAAGTTTGATTAAAGACACCTCACAAACCCGTACTTTACGATAATAAAGAAGAATCTATTAAAAAAATTAATCAAAATGGATTCTTCTTTATTTCGGTTTTATAAAAAAGCTTGATCATTTTCTTCCTTTAATCTTAAACAATAGCGCCCGTTTCTGGAACATGGATAAAGTCCTTAGCATGATGTTCTTTCCCATTTCTACCTGTACTTAAAGAACGTTAGAAAATAGTCGGTATCAGCCCGCCATCCATCCGGATTGGTGACCCTTTAAATGCGGATGCATAGGGACTGCTGACAAATGTAGCTAGCCTACCTATTTCAGTTGGTCTGATAAATCGTTGTATTTCAGATTGAGGCAAGTTTGCAGTCATAAATTCCTTCTCCTTTTCTGTAAAGGGCATATCTTTATTAGCGTACGTATCCTCAATGATTTGATGCACATTTTCAGAGAGTGTAGGTCCTGGCATGATCGTATTGATTGTAACTTCTTTTCCTATTGTTAATTTAGATAAGCTTTTTGACAATGATAATAACATTGATTTTGTCATACAATACTGAGGCATTTGTCCTGAAGGCATAATTGCTTCCTCACTCGCAATAAAGATAATTCGTCCAAAATCATTGTTCAACATCTTAGGTAAATAAAATTTGGATAATCCATTTGCTGCAAGGACATTTGTACGGAAATATTTCTCCCATACTTCATCGTCAACGTCCTTATATTGCATGATTTCATAAACACCCATATTGTTAACTAATATATCAATAATCGGATATTTTTGGAATAACTCTTTTCGTTGTTGAATATCCACAAGATCAGCTGTAGCATTTTGAGGAGAGGTAGTCGGGAAATCTGTTTTAAGCTCATTTACAATTTGTTCTACCTCTTCATAATCTCGTCCATTAATAAGGACGTTAACACCTTCTTTGGCAAGCTCTATAGCAATTGCTCTACCTATACCTTTCGTTGAACCAGTAACTAAAGCCGTTTTGTTGGTTAATCCCATATCCATAATACATTTCTCCTTTTTATTTATAGTGGAAAGCATGGTCAGTTTATCGAATTTGTATCTAAATGTTCAGCACGCCAATTTGAAGGAGTATCCCCCTCCCAAAGCCTAAAGGCTCGATAGAATGAGTTTTGGTCCTCATATCCAATCAGGAAGGCCACTTCACTAATATCGAGCGAGGGATCTGCTAAGTACTCTCGTGCTTGCTCTTGCCGGACTTGTGTTAACAGATGCTTGAAGCTTGTGCCTTCGTCGTGAAGACGGCGCTGCAAAGTACGATTGCTTATCCCCAATTCGCCTGCAACAGTCTGAATGTTGAAACACCCTCCTGCAAGGCTACGTTTCATGATCCACTTGACCATCTCGGTAATGGAGTTGCTAAGTTGATGACCATTTAATGATTGGTCCAATACAGGAGTCAGGACCTCAAGCAATTCTGCGTTATACGAGACAAAGGGGCGGTCAAGGTCACTTCTATGGAGCGTAATTTTGTTACTACTTCCATCGGTTTGGACACGGCATCCGAAGTAAGCTTCAAGTGACTGAACATCAGCCGTTGAATGTGAAAATTCAACGGATCTCGCTGTCAATGGTTGACCAGTTCCCCGGCGTCCTAACTCTAAAAGAAATGCAAGCGTGATACCAGTCAACATCGCGGGGCCCGGTTGATCTGTATACAACCATTCCAGTTCGATAGTACAATCATTTCCTTCCTCTATGATAAGTAAGCTTTCAGGTGGGCACATTCGTTTATATCGAGCCATGCGTGTTAGTGCATCACGGTAGTCACGGGCGTGGTAAGCTGCTAAAACGGTTGGTGGAAAATGAACTGTTTCGAAGCCGGTCGTTAGCTTGATAATTCCTTTGGCGGTGTCACCTATGATATCGGAATAAGCCTGCCAAATGGAGAAGTATTGTGAGGCGGTGACAACTGGTTCATTAATAATAGTGAGTGGAAGCCCCGCTTTTCGAACCACTTCTTCGGGGGCAATCTCTAATTGACGTAATCCTGTCCAAAATCCTGCCGGGAATTTAATACGAGTATAAGCCGCCATTTTTTAAGTCCCTCCCTTTCCCTTAGCATCTATTCATTCACAAGTTTTGATTGTGTCTGCCTTGTTGATAGAACAGTTATTATATTATCAACCCAATGACACTTTGTAACTAGCACAAGACGCCATTTCACTAACTGTTTACGTCAAATAATGCCTTTTGTTGATATAACCTTTACTTTTCGATACTCTCTAACACTATGTTTTTGCTCTGTTAAATAAACCTATAGCAACGTTTGTTCAGTATTCCTTGTTTTAATCTTGACCATTCCTTCTGTACCTTCTGCATGCCAATATATCATGCGTTTTTTTATCCGGTAGGTTACATATCGTTGATGGGATTTCATTGCCCTTAAACTTCTTGCATTTGGAGGCGTTCGTTGAGGAAAGGAATATATGATATATGTTGAACATGATGATGAGACGATATGGGAAAATAAAATATCTTCAACCAAAAGTGGAGAAATGAAATTGGAAGGGGAAGAGGCACTTATCAAATAAGTGATTCTCTTCCTTGGATAAAGGCATATATCCAAGAAAGGGAATCATATATCAAAGGAAGAGTGGTCATCGACTCAAGTGCAAAGTGATCCGGGTGAACTAATGCTATGATAAGTTTCGCTTTTTCAGGATGATGCCCTTATAGATTTAAAATAATGATAACTTCCCAATCCGATCACACGCTTCACGTAAACGGTCAGGTTCATCTAATAACCCAATCCGGACATATCCTTCACCTGAAGCTCCAAAGCCATTTCCAGGGGCAACGACGACGTGCGCCTTTTCTAATAGAAGGTTTGCAAAGGATTCTGATGTATATCCTTTTGGAGTTGGCATCCATACAAAGAATGATCCGTTTGCTGTACCTCCATGCCAACCGATTTTCTCTGCTTGTTGTAAGAAGACATCTCTTCTTTGCTGATAGGTATTGTTTAATTCCGCTATGGCACTTTTGCCTTCGTCTAGTGCGGTTTTCGCAGCGGATTGAATAGCACCGAAAATACTGACATAATAGTGGTCCTGTATCAATTCAATTGCTTCAATAACTGAAGGATTTCCGACAGCAAAGGCTACCCGCCATCCAGCCATATTAAATGTTTTCGATAAGGTATACATCTCGATGCCAACCTCTTTTGCCCCTTCTGATTGTAAGAAGCTTTGTGGTTTATCCTCTTCAAATCCAATCGCTCCATATGCAAAATCATGAACGACACAAATCTGATTTTGTTTAGCCACCTCGATCGTATCGTCAAAGAAATTCTTCGTTGCAGTAGCAGCTGTTGGATTGTTCGGATAATTTAAGAACATTAACTTTGCATCTGCTAAGTCTTCATCTGAAATCTGTTGATAATTAGGTAAAAATTGATTCTCTTCTTTTAACGGCATATGGATAGGAATCGCATCAGTTAGGGCAATACCTGACATATAATCCGGATAGCCAGGATCAGGTACTAATACTTTCTCTTTAGGATTTAATAGACACTGGCTAATTTCTACCAGTCCGGTTTTAGATCCGAACATGATCGCAACCTCTTTATTTGGATCAATATCTACTTGATACTCTCTTTGGTAAAAGTCAGCTACTGCTTCTTTTAAAAAAGGGTACCCTTGAAATGGAGAGTATTTATGAAACTTAGGATTTGTACTAGCCTCTTGTAGTGCCTCAACAATAAAATCAGGTGTTGGTAAATCAGGGTTACCTTGGCCAAGGTTAATCACATCATGCCCTTCTTTTTTTAGTGCTTGTGTTGTTTTTACTAACTTTGCAAAGAATTGTTCCGGTAATCTTTTTAATGCATGGGATGGTTCGAACTCTAACATTTCATCACACTCCGTTTAGGTTCCTTTCGTTATTTCGAATGAATTCTTCCAATTGAAATACAGCTTCTCGCACTACATTAGGATCAGAAACATTCATAAAATGGATCGATTCTTTCGGTTTCGTAGCACCTTTACTTAATAAGTCTACTTTTTCCTCTGTAATTTCTGTTACACCGATATCGTGTAGACTGGTTGGTAGTTGTAGACGCTGATAGAAAGGTAGTATTTTTTCGACTTCATCAAGTCTTTTTTCGATTGCTAATTGAACGAGAACGCCGTAAGCAACTTTGTCGCCATGTAAGGTATCATGTGTTTCAGCAAGGTGTGTTAGACCGTTATGAATCGAATGAGCCCCAGATACCCTACCATAATGATCACCAAAGCCGCCAACCATTCCACCTGCCATGATGATCGTTTCTATCGAACGTAAAAAGGAATGATTGTACGATTGTTGATCAATTGCTGCTAGTGCCACTTCACCTTCATCGATCAGTACATCACGACAAAGCTTAGCTGCATATAAAGCGATGTCTAATGAAACAGGCTTTTCGGGTAACTCGCGTGTTAAGACATCTGCTTCATACCATTTCGCGATTGTATCCCCAATTCCTGCACGGAGATAGGCTCTTGGTGAGTCCAAAATCACGTTAGGATCTACTAATAACATATAAGTGCTACTGTTGAAGATAATGTATTCTTGAAAGTTACCATTCTGATCATAGAAGACTGATAGTGGTGTCCATGGTGCGCAATTCGACGCTAACGTAGGTATTAAAATAGTTGGTAAGGTTAAACGGTCTCCACAAGCTTTGGCAATGTCTAATATTTTTCCGCCACCGATACCGATCACAGCTGTTGTTTCTGATTTAGTTAACTTTGCAATTCGCTCTACTTCATGGTGTGAACACTCTCCGTTATAAGCAATAAATTGGCAAGGTAATGCAGGGTCTGCAAAATATGTTTTTACTTTCGCCCATGATTGATCACCATGAATAACAAGTAGTTGGTTAAATTGATGTTGTTGTAACAAATCAAATAGATCATATAATAGCCCATTTCGGCATTGATAATAATTAGGGGCGCCTTTGATATGTAATGTGTCCATCTCTTCACCTCGATGATTGTGATATGGTAAGAAGTATGCCATTGGAACGAATAAGTGTCAATATATATCGAATTTTCTGAAAAAAAGGTTGACTTACATTCTGTAGTTCGCTATACTCGTTAGCATAAAATTTGAAAATTTCTTATCTAGAGCGGTGGAGGGACTGGCCCAATGAAACCCGGCAACCATCTATACTTCTATAGAAAGGTGCTAAATCCAGCAAACAGTTGAACTGTTTGGGAGATAAGAGAAAAACTATGAAAATAGGATTCTCTATCTCAAAAGAAGATAGGGATTTTTTAATGGAAAATTATATGAGGGGGATACAACATGAAGAAGCTTGTAGGATTTATTAGTGTAGCAATCATTCTTATTTTAGCAGCTTGTGGAGGAGAAAATGCAGATAGTGGTGGCACATTAGATGTCGGTGTAACGGCAGGACCACACGAAGATATTTTAAATCACGTAGCAGAATTGGCAGCAGATGAAGGATTAGAGATAGAAGTGCATGTCTTTAACGATTATGTGATGCCCAATACAGCTTTAGACGAAGGTGAACTTGATGCAAACATCTTTCAACACGAACCGTTTATGAATAATGCACGTGATGAAGGAGATTTAGACTTAGTTAAAGTAGCGGATACAGTAAATTTCCCAATGGGGATTTACTCTGACCAATATGCTAGTTTAGATGAATTGCAAGAAGGCGATAAGGTAGGATTACCAAACCACTCTTCAGGTGAGCCACGTGCATTAATGTTATTTGAAGATGCTGGTTTAATTACGTTACCAGAAGATGCAGATGTTACAGTATCTGTGAAGGATATACAAGATAACCCATTAAACTTGGAATTTGTACTACTAGAAGCATCACAAATTCCTAGACAATTAGGTGAGGTGCAAGTTGCGGCGATTAATACGAACTATGCACTAGAGAGTGGACGAGTGCCAACAGAGGATTCTCTTCACATGGAACCAAAAGACTCACCATGGGTAAACATTATAGCGACGAGAGAAGAGAATGTCGAAGATGAACAAATTAAACAATTAATTGATATTTATCGTTCAGAGGAAGTAAAACAATTTATCGAGGAGGACTTCGCAGGGTCAGTTGTTCCTTCATGGTAAGAAAGGGGCACATACAGCATGATTGAATTTAGAAACTTAACGAAAGTTTTTCAAGACAAGAAAAGAGAAGTTAAAGCCCTTCATAACGTATCACTAAAAGTGAAGGAAGGATCTATTTTTGGTGTAATTGGCTATAGTGGGGCTGGTAAAAGTACATTAGTCAGAATGGCCAATTTGTTAGAAAAGCCGACTTCTGGTCAAGTTTTATTTGAAGGTCACGATTTAACCAAGTTAAGTGGTAATCAATTAAATGAAGTAAGACAGCAAATGGGGATGATTTTTCAATCCTTTAATCTTTTAAAAACGGGTACAGTTTATGAGAATATTGCATTGCCTTTGAAGTTAACGGGCGTACCAAAATCGGATATTGATAAACGTGTAGAAAAGTATATTCAAATAGTAGGTTTGCAGGATAAGTTAAAGGCTTATCCTGCTCAACTATCTGGAGGACAGAAGCAACGTGTGGCAATAGCACGTGCATTAGCCCATGAACAGAAAGTATTATTATGTGATGAAGCTACAAGTGCACTTGATCCAGACACGACCGAAGCCATTTTAGAATTATTAAGCAAAATTAATAAAGAATTAGGCATTACGATTTTATTAATCACACATGAAATGAATGTGGTGCAGAAAATTTGCCATGAAGTAGCTGTGATGGAGCAAGGCGAAGTAATTGAGCAAGGGTCTGTAATTGATGTCTTTTCGAAACCAGAAACAGACACAGCTAAACGGTTTATTCATTCTCTATTTAATGATGATATTCCAGGTGAGTTGTTGAAGAAGTTGAAAAATAATGGCAAATTAGTTTCACTTTCATTTATAGGTGATGCGGCTGGAGATCCAGCTCTAGCTGCAGTTACAAAAAAATATGATGTATTTCCGTCTATACTAGGAGGAAATATTACAGATTTAAAAGAACGCCCATTCGGACGTTTAATTGTCCACCTAGATGGAACTGAAAATGAGGCACAAAAAGCGATCGATTATTTAGAGAAAAGTGGCGTAATCGTAGAGCCTTACACAAAAGGAGGGACCAACCATGTTAACTAGCATTACAGATTTTATCAATAATTGGGGAGTTGAAATTTGGGACGCCTTTATTGATACGATGATCATGGTAGGTGTCTCCTTAACACTTTCGATTATTATTGGTTTACCATTAGGTGTCTTGTTAACGTTAACTGGACCTGGTAAAGCATTAGAAAATAAGGTTCTATATCAAATATTAAATACTATCATTAATATATTGCGATCGATACCATTTATTATTCTACTATTTTTTATTTTACCTTTCACGAAGCTAGTAGCTGGTACAACGATTGGTGTGCAAGGTGTAATTGTACCATTAGTAGTGTTTACTGCACCTTATATAGCTCGTCTAATGGAATCGAGCTTATTAGAAGTTGATCGCGGTGTAATCGAAGCTTATGAAGCAATGGGAATCAAGACACGTCATATCATTTGGCACGTCCTTATTCGTGAAGCGCGCCCATCGATTATATTAGGCTTAACCATTGCGACAATTGGTCTTATCGGGGCGACAGCTATGGCTGGCTTAGTTGGTGCTGGTGGTCTTGGTGATTTAGCATATCGATATGGTCATTTACGTTATCAAGCTGATATCATGTATGTCACGGTGATCATCTTAATTATTTTGGTGCAAGGTGTACAAACGATCGGAAACCGTGTATCAGCTAAATTGAAGAAAGATTAAGGTGAGTTTATGACAGTATCTTTTCCGATCCGTTTTCAAGAATTAGAACAACAAGCCAAAGATCGACTTGATCCAAAGATTTTTGATTATATTCAAAGTGGTGGTGGCAGAGAAGAAACGTTGCGAGCAAATGAAACATCTTTCAGAAAGTGGCGATTAGTACCACGATTTGGAGCAGATGTTTCAACTGTTTCATTGGCTAAAAAGATTCACGGTGAGACAATTCAGTCACCTATGATGTTGGCTCCGGTTGGAATGCAAGCTCTCGCTGATACAAATGGTGAAAAAGCAAGTATATGTGCTGCTCACAAGTATGGAATACCATTTATCGCAAGTACGGTATCATCCTATTCACTTGAAGAGATAGCCGAAGCCTGCCCTAATGCAGATCGTTGGTTTCAATTATACTATCCCAATGATGAAGCATTAGCTAAAAGCTTTGTTCAACGTGCCGAAGAAGCAGGTTACCAAGCAATTGTTGTAACGATTGATATGGCAACGCTTGGCCATCGTGAAAAAGATTTAACCAATCAATACTCGCCATTTCGTTTAGGGAAAGGCATGAGTAATTATACGAATGATCCAATTTTTCAATCATATGTAGCAAGTCTTTCACAGGAAGAAATGCGAACAGAAATGCAAAAAGTCTTTTTTAAGCCAGGATTAAATTGGCTAGATATACAAGAACTGCGTAAGGCAACATCACTTCCGATTTATATAAAGGGAATATTGCACCCTGATGATGCAGAGAAGGCAGTAGAGATAGGTATTGATGGAATCGTCATTTCTAATCATGGTGGACGCCAACTAGACCGATCAATTACATCGATTGATGCTTTACCGTTAATTAAAGAAAGGGTACAAGATCAATTAACCATTTTATTAGATAGCGGTATTCGCTCAGGTCCGGATATTGTCACAGCATTAGCATTAGGAGCAGATGCTGTTCTTTTAGGACGGCCATTTATTTATGGATTAGCTATTGCTGGACAGTTAGGGGTTGAGAAAGTAGTAGATAATATCACGAATGATCTAACCAAAACGTTACAGTTAATGGGTGTCAATGATGTCAATAAACTGGATAGTTCGTTTATAAGGCATGATAGTTAACCTATAGATATATTTAGTAGAAGAGAAAAAACAAAAAAAAGAGTGGTAACCATCACAAATTTGGTGAAGGGTACCACTTTTTTTCTTGCGCCCTCTGTTACGTCTATATGCTGATCTAACCGAAAAGCAATTCTTTTCCAACCCTCTGAAAGAAAATAAGAACAAAATTACTTCTTTTGCACCATAAAATTTCACAAGAACCTAAATATTATTTAACATTCATTTGCTAGAATTTCATTAAGAAATAATAGAGAGGAAGAGGTAGATTTATGAGAAGGCTTATTTTCATTCTGTTATTATTGGTTGTAATGATGAGCTCTTTTATGACCAATGAGTTAAATGTTGAGGCAAAGGATAACTCTAGAAAAGCAACAATGCTCTATTTTAATGATGCTCATGAAGTGAGTCCGGTTGTAAACGATTTCGGGGATCGAGGTGGAGTGGCGAGGCTAAAAACTGCTATTGACAAAGTGCGAGAAGAGAATAAGCATACAGTTGTAGCCTTTGGTGGTGATTTAGGAGGAGGAACACTATTCGGTGGAGTATATCAAGGATTTCCTATTGTAGAAGCTTTCAATCGAATTAATATTGATATTGCTAATTTTGGTCAGCACGATTTTGACTTTGGTACTCAAGTAACAAAAGAATTAATGAAGGAATCAGCGTTTCCGTGGATTTCTTCTAACTTAACAGATCCAGAAGGTAAACCTTTTGGCGATGTGGAAACATATCAAATTTTTAATAAGCGTGGAATTAAAATTGGAGTAATCGGACTAACTGATGATATGGATACGACAACAGTTGATGATCAAGTTGAACAGCAGGATATGATTCAGTCAGCCAAAACCGCTGTTGCAACAATGAAGCAAGCGAAAAAAGTGGACGTTATTATTGCTTTGACACAGCAAAGCTTAGAAAAGGACAAGCAATTATTGTCAGCTGTTCCTGAAATTGATGCTGTCTTTACAGAGGAAAAAGCGGAAAATCAATCTTTTATATATGAATTCGATAATCGTTATATCTTTGCTCCAGAAGGTAATATCGGCTCCATCATCCGATTGGATATTCATAAGAAGGGAAAGGATATAAGATTAAATCCAGAAATTATAAAAGTTGATCACACCGTGCCTGAAGATCCAGAATTAAAGGCTTTTGCAGATTACTACGAAGATAAGTTGGAGGAGGATTTAGGACAATCCATTGCACAGTTAGAAACACCACTCATCAACCAAGAGTCAAGATATCAAGAAACCAATATAGGTAATTTCGTTGCGGATAGTTATCGTTCTTATTTTAACGCGGATATCGGGTTGATGAATGGTGGCGGTATTCGAGCGAGTGTGCCAGCAGGTGAATTCACATTGCGTGATGCTTACTCGATTCTGCCATTTCGCAATAAAGTGATCATGGCTACTGTTACAGGAGATACTATTCGAGCGGCTTTAGAACACGGCGTATCCAATGTAGAAAATTTGAGCGGTGGTTTTTTACAAGTATCAGGTATAAAATATTCCTATCATCGAAATAAACCAGAAGGATCACGAGTAGAGCGTATTTTGGTAAATAATGAACCGCTTGACTTACAAGAAAACTATACAGTAGTAATGCCAAATTATATTTTTAATGGTGGAGACGGATTTACAATGTTTAGTCAAAGTGAGCTAGTGGTTGATGAAACAAATGCTCGTACAGATGCAGAAGTGTTAATCGAGTATGCTAAAGATTTAGATGTCATTCATGAGACAATAGAAGGAAGGATTACGGTATTGGAAAACTAATTTGATAACGGATGGTACTTTTCCCTTTATTCTAGACATACACGCCTCTCCCCATTACTTAGCAAGTTCTGAAAGGGGAGAGGCTGTTCAATAGTAGAGAATGGAACCATTAGTCAATCACTCGTGCAACTTCTCCATTACATTTTTTGCAATAACCCTTTAAGATAATAGTATGGTTAACAGAATCGACCTCATAATCAACAATTGTCGTTTCTCCACAATTGGAACAAAACACATTACTTTCTAGCTTTTTGCGAACGTCACCTGGTATAGCAAGCCATCTTTTTTTTGCTAGTTCATCGTTTGGCATATTGATTCACTCCTTATTCGTTTTATAACCTTCAGCAAAATTTCCAATCATGGTCTCACTTTATCAAAATTATGCCTCAATTAACACTAAAGATACCACCCATGTGCAATAGATCCTTTTTGACATATTCCTTATTTCCAACGAATGATCCTCTATTTTCGCATATTTCCTTTATAGTACGTTAGCAAAACTAGTAGATTTCTTTCCAAAACATGAAGATTCCTATTCTAAGAATAAAATAGTTGCTGAAAAATACAAGATTTTAACGATGAAAAAACGAATCTACTAGCCTAATTATGACAAAATATTTGGGAATCTATTGATACTATATGAACTATTCATATTTTTAAGAGGAACTGTAAAAAATTCTATGAAAACTAAGTGAAACAG
>NZ_WJID01000094.1:0-13329 GCF_010994055.1 Gracilibacillus thailandensis
AATACTGAATGATTGTTACTGTCTAATTTCATTGTTATATCAATCCTTATACTTAATAATACCAATTATACCATATTGAGGAAAAAGACAAAATGAAAAAACTTTGGGCTGTCGCCCAACCGAAATTCATCTCCCCCTTACCGTTGGGCTACGCCCTTCACACGCTTGAAGAGGGAGACTTCCTTCTGAAGAACGTTAAAATAAAGTACCACCCGTTCCTAACAATGAAACGGGTGGTACTTTTATTTAGTTATTTATTTAATAGCACTTTTTTGAATTTCATGAGAAGGATTGTCACTTTGAATTTGTGACAAAGTGTTTACTCGTTAAATTAGCTTGCGCGATGCTCTAGTCTCAATCGATCTGCAACCATTGCAATGAATTCCGAATTGGTCGGCTTCGCCTTTGAGACACTTACCGTATATCCAAATAATGAAGAGATGGATTCCATATTACCTCTGCTCCATGCTACTTCAATCGCATGGCGAATAGCTCTTTCCACGCGTGAAGCAGTAGTATTGAATTTGGTTGCAATGTCTGGATATAACACTTTCGTGATCGAACCTAATAATTCAATGTCATTGTAAACCATCGTAATTGCTTCACGTAAGTACATATATCCTTTAATATGCGCAGGAACACCTATTTCATGAATAATGTGTGTAATATTTGCTTCTAGATCGAACTTTTTGTTTTGACTGCTGTTAGCAGAAGATCTCTGCTCATTATGTACCGCAGTTTGAATACCATGAACTTGTCTTATTTGCTCTGCAAGATGCTCCAAATCGAATGGTTTTAAGATAAAATACGACGCACCCAATCCAACAGCTTTTTTCGTTACTTCTTCCTGACCAAACGCAGTAAGCATAATAACATTAATGTGTTTAGTGTTATTATTTTGTTTTAGTTTAGAAAGAACTGCTAAGCCATCTATATGTGGCATAATAATATCTAACACGACAACATCAGGGTTTAGTTCTTCTAGATTATCCAAACATTCCTTACCATTATATGCCTTACCCACTACTTCGATATCATCCTGATCTAGTAAGTATTCATCCATTAAGTCCACAAGCTCTTGATTGTCATCAACTAACATAACCTTTGTCTTTTCCACAAAAAGTTCCTCCTTCAATTCTATGCTACAATTTTGATCCCACCTAATAAATTCGACAAAAGGAAGAAAAATCCTTCTTATCTTCTTAAAAAAATATTTTTCTTTTTACTAACGGGTTTGTCGAAAAATCTTTATTTTAGCATAGCAAAATTATTCCAACTCATCAATACTTTTATAAAAATAATTCCCATTCAAAAAAGTAAACCCGTTTCCATGATTAGATGAAACGGGCTTTTCAAGTTATCCTGAAGTCTTGAAACGGGAGGACTATGGTATTAGCTTGCCTTTTTCTCTTTCTGTTTGTAAATATCTATTCCTGCTTCATTCAACATCCATTCAATGTGTACGCCATATCCACTAGTCGGATCATTTACAAAAACATGTGTCACCGCACCAACCACTTTATCATTTTGAATAATTGGACTACCACTCATTCCTTGGACAATCCCACCTGTTGCATCCAATAAACGCTTATCGGTTATTTCTAATATGAGCCCTTTTGTAGCAGGTGCTGATTGCTCAACACTGTTGACAATCTCTACATCAAATGCTTCCACTTTTTCCCCATCAATTACAGTTAATATCTGGGCAGGTCCTTCCTCTACTTCATTTGGTAATGCTATCGGCATTGGTTTTGACCATTTGCCTTCTTTAGGTGACTCTTTTAATGTACCAAAAATACCGAAAGGTGAATTTTTGGTTATATTCCCTAATTGAACATCATTGAATTTAAAATCTGCTTTCTTTTCCCCTGGAACCCCATTTTCTCCTTTTTTTATGTCAGTTATTTCCGAACGGACAATTGATCCGTCATTGATTTCCACTGGTTTTCTAGTGTCCATGTCAGAAATAATATGGCCTAAAGCTCCATATTTTTCTGTTTCTGGATCATAAAAAGTCATCGTGCCAATTCCAGCAGCTGAATCACGAATATATAAACCAATACGATAATCTTCTTCTTTAATATCATATTGAGGTGTTAAATCAGTTTCAATTGTCTGTTGTCCACGTTTAATTTTAACATCTAATGGTTTATTATTTTCTCCAGCTTCCTTTACGATCGGTGCTACTTCCTCCATATTTGAAATGGATTTATCATTGATCGATATGATGCTATCACCAACTTGAATATTTGCTTCCTCTCCTGGTGATGCTGTTCCGTTATCAGTTGTAACTAAATGGTGACCAACAACTAAAACTCCCTCGGTTTGTAGATTGATTCCTATCGATTGACCACCAGGAATAATACGAAAATCATCATAAACATCGACGTTAACTTTTTTAACTGGAAATTGACCTACCGTGTAGGTGAGTTCATCACTTCCACTTTCCTCAAGTGAATACTTCATCAAATCCGTAGCATAATGAATTGAATCGTCATTCATCGCGGATACCGAGACATCATCACCTAATGTTGGTAGTGAAACAGGTTCTGGCTGAGAAAAGGTTTTAATTTGGTTTGGGATGGAAAGGTATATTTGAAATGGTGAATACCATGGAAGTACAAATAATATGACAAGGAGTATTAATCCTATACTTTTTCTTACATAATCATTTTTCACAACATTGCCCTCCTTGTAAGTACAGACTGTTTTTGATCTGTATCATTAATTTGACCTTAAGGAGGGCTTTTTAAACCCGTTAAACATAACAAAATCGGGTGAAGTTTTCCACTTGTAGAAATGTTTTGCCGGGATACTATTATCTTTTATGATTCATTTCAATTAATTCTTTTGCATGTGTTCTGGATGTTTCTGTTAATTCAGCACCAGTAATCATCTTGCCAATTTCATCAATTCTTTGATTAAATGATAACTCTTGGATTGTTGTATGTGTTCGATTTTGCTTTACAACTTTTTCAATTTTTAAATGCGTATCCGCTATAGAAGCTACTTGTGGTAGGTGCGTAATACAAAGAACTTGTGATCCGACTGATATATTATAAATCTTGTCAGCCATTGCTTGTGCAACACGTCCACTAACTCCCGTATCAACTTCATCAAAAATGACACTTGTAATTCCTTGGTGCTTCGAAAAAATATTTTTAAGTGCTAACATAATTCGTGACATTTCTCCACCCGAAGCAATCCGATCCAATTCTTTAACAGGTTCTCCAGGATTCGTTGAAATTAAAAACCTTACTTGGTCAATTCCATCTTCATGTGGTCTAACATTTTTCCCTTCAAAAGGAATACCTTTTTCTTTGGAAGGAATGAAAACGTCCACTTGAAAATTGGTTTTTTCTAAATAGAGGTCCTTTAGTTCCATTAAAACCGCTTTTTCCAATTGTTTAGCAGCTTTCTTCCTGATGTTATGCAACTCTTTAGCTTCTAATAATAAATCATTTGCCGCTTCTTGTACCATTTCAGATAAATTGGCAAGGTGCTGATCACGGTTTTTTATTTCATCTAATTCTTCCTCAATTTTGGCACTATATGTCATAATCTCTTCTACACTTTGGCCATACTTTCTTTTCAATTGATCGATTTCATGCAATCTTGATTCAATTAATTCTAACCTACCTGGTTCATAATCCATATTCTCAAGGTGTTGTCTGATTTGATAAGAAATTTCTTCAATCAAGTAGTAATGGTCTACATATTGCTGTTGCAATTTTTGAATGTCTTTATTATGTTCACCAGCTTCTTCAAGGTTATTAGCAGCATGTGACAACCAGTCCAACCCTTTTTGTTCACCATGTAATGCATTATAAGCATCATTTAAATTTTTATGGATCGTTTCAAAATGATGTAATTTATTGCGTTCATCGGTAAGCACTATGTCTTCATTTGGTTGTAAATCAGCATTTTGAATTTCATTTAATTGAAATTCTAATAAATCAATTCGTTGAGCCAACTCTTGCTCATTTTTATTATTGGCTTCGTATTTATATTTTAGTTCTTTCCAATGCTGATATAACTTTTGATAGTGGTTCTTAAAGTTAGAATGATTGGACTGATAAAAATAATCTAATAACTCGATATGTTTATCCTGATTTAGTAATGCTTGTGTTTCGTGTTGGCTATGTATATCTAAGACAGTTTGTCCAATTTCTTTTAATATGGCTAAAGTTGTCAGTTTACCATTAATGCGGCAAATGCTCTTACCTGAATGGGAAATAGTCCGATGAAGAACTAGCATATGATCTTCCATTATATCTATTCCTAGTTCCTTTGCCTTCTGATAAACAGCGTGCTTAGTATCATCTATGATAAACAAGCCTTCTAATTCTGCCTTCTTTTCACCGTGACGAACATATTCAACCGATCCCCTTCCACCAATCAATAAACCTACCGCATCGATAATAATCGACTTCCCTGCACCTGTTTCTCCTGTTAATACCGTTAGACCTTTTTGAAATGGAATATGAAGTTCATCAATAATAGCAAAATTTTTAATGGATAATTCGGCTAACATATGCTCCCCACCTTATAACATATCTAAAAACTTTTCCTTAAGTGCTTCTGCTTCTTCTGTTGTCTTACATATAATCAGAATCGTATCATCTCCACAAATACAGCCGACAATTTCTTCCCAACCCAGATTATCAATTAATGCTCCCATTGCCTGTGCATTCCCTGGCAATGTTTTCATAACTATGAAATGTGTAGCTGTATCGATACTAATAAATGCATCCATAATAAATCTCTTTAATTTGTTTAAAGGATTAAATTTTTGATCAGCCGGTAAACTATATTTATACCTGCCATCTGTAGTAGGTACCTTCACCAAGTGCAATTCTTTAATATCTCGTGAAATGGTTGCTTGGGTAATTCCATAGCCTTGACTTCTAAGTTCCTCAACTAAATCATCTTGTGTTTCAATTTCATTTTCGGTAATGATCTCACGAATTTTAATATGTCGTTGAGCTTTGTTCATGGTTCTTCCTCCCGGTTTACTTGTTCATATAAAGTGAGCGAAACTTATCAGGGAGTTAGCGTCTGTTATCCTTAAACTTATCCTTATGAATTTTGAAGCGGGGAATACAGACGTTTAGCACCGTGATAAAATGGACTACTTAACAGGTAGTCCAATCGGTTTTAATGATCTAATGCTTGGTGTGATTCTGCTACTATTTTTTCCGTTAAAGCCAAGAAGTCCGTATCCTCTCTTGTTTCGTCTCTGGATTTCCCCAATAATCCCAGATATTCAATGTTGCCGTCGCCTCCAGTTATGGGTGAAAATGTTACATCCAGAATTTGAAACCCTGTTTCTTTGGCAAAAGTCAATATATCTTGTAATACTTGTAAATGAATGGACGGATCTCTCACAATCCCTTTTTTACCAACTTGTTCTCTTCCAGCTTCAAATTGTGGCTTGATTAAGATTACCGCTTGACTGTCTACTGATAACAAATGAAAGAGTGGTGGTAAAATTAAGCGTAGAGATATAAAAGAAACATCTACAGTAGCAAAATTAGGTCTCTCCTTCGTAAGCATATCTGGTGTTACGTATCGAAAATTGGTTCTTTCCATGACAACTACTCTTGGATCTTTTCGCAATTTCCAATCTAATTGATTGTAGCCCACATCAATTGCATAGCTCAACCTAACTCCCTTTTGTAATGCACAATCTGTAAATCCACCAGTAGACGAACCTACGTCAACCATTACTTTATCATTTAAATTTAACGAAAAATATTCAATCGCTTTTTCTAGTTTTAATCCACCACGCCCAACATATGGTATCGCCTTACCTTTTATATCAATCGGGATATCATCTTTTACCTTTGTACCAGGTTTGTCCATACGTTGCCCTTCAGAAAAGACAAGGCCAGCCATGATCGTTCTTTTTGCCTTCTCCCTGGATTCACTTAAGCCGCGATCAACTATTAATTGATCTAATCTAATTTTTTTACTCATTATTCATCATGCCTTTTTTGCTTATCATTACTTACGGCTAATAATTTTTTTAATTCGACAACTATTTGTTCTTTTGTTAAGTCGATTTCCTCCAGTAATTCTTTGACATTACCATGCTCAATATATCTGTCAGGAATACCCATTCTTTTGATTTGTGGATGATAATTATTTTCTTCTGCAAATTCAAGAATCGCAGAACCAAAACCACCTTTAAGTACTGCTTCTTCCACAGTTAAAATCGGTATATTTTTACGCATTCTGTCATGCAATATTTGTTCGTCCAACGGCTTAATGAACCTTGCATTAATGACTTCAACTTGAACACCTTGCTTTTGCATAAATTCACTCGCAGCAAGGGACATAGCAATGGTAGTACCAAATGTTAAAATAACCGCATCGGTTCCTTGTTTTAATACTTCCCATTGACCAATCGGCAATGTTTTTAACTCTTGATCCATTTCTACACCTAATCCATTTCCTCTTGGGAATCGTACAGCAATAGGTCCTTCATTATAAGAAATAGCAGTGTTTACCATATGCTGGCATTCATTTTCATCTTTCGGCATCATAATGACCATGTTAGGTAAATGACGTAAGAAAGCAATATCAAAAACTCCTTGATGTGTTTCACCATCAGCTCCTACTAGTCCCGCACGATCAATTCCGAATGCAACGTTCAAATTTTGCCGACAAACATCATGAACTAATTGATCATACGCTCTTTGTAAAAAGGTAGAATATATTGCCAAAAAGGGTTTCATACCTTGTGTTGCCAGTCCCGCAGATAATGTGGTGGCATGTTGTTCAGCAATTCCCACGTCAAATAAACGATCTGGATATTTTTCCTGGAATTTATCCAGTTTGGACCCAAGTATCATAGCTGGTGTGATTACAGCTAGGCGTTCATCTTTTCCAGCAATATTCTCTAATGTATCACTTACAACTTGGCTCCAAGCTGGTGCTGAATTAGCAGGCTTAATTTTTTCACCTGAATCGATTTTATAAGGACCTACCCCATGCCATTTATCTTTCTTATCAGATTCTGCAGGGTAATATCCTTTTCCTTTTTGCGTGATTACATGAACAAGTACAGGTCCTTGTGTTTTCTTGGCATATGCAATATTTTCTTCTAAATCCTTAAAATCATGACCGTCCACGGGGCCAAAATAAGTAAAACCAAATTCCTCAAATAACATACCCGGAACCATAAAATATTTCATACTATCCTTCACTCGTTCCGCTGTTTGAGCAATCATACCACCGACCGCTGGAATTCTCTTAAGAAGAATTTCTAACTCATCTTTGACACGATTATATTTACCGGCACTTCTCATTCTTCCCAACGCATTATGTAATGCCCCGACATTGCCTGCGATGGACATTTCATTATCATTGAGTATAACCGTAATATTTTTCTTTTCGTGACCAATATGATTTAGTGCTTCCAATGCCATACCACCTGTTAAAGCACCATCGCCAATAATGGGAACTACATAATTATTAGCTTGTTTCATATCACGAGCAATCGCCATCCCCATCGCTGCAGACAGAGATGTTGAGCTATGGCCTGTTTCCCAAACATCGTGTTCACTTTCCGTCATTTTAGGGAAACCGCAAAGTCCTTTATACTGTCTTAGGGTATCAAATTGCTCTGTACGTCCTGTCAGCATTTTATGAATATAGGATTGATGCCCGACGTCAAAGATTAATTTATCTTCAGGACTATTAAATTGTTTGTGCAATGCAAGCGTTAGTTCTACTACTCCTAAATTCGCCCCTAAGTGACCGCCCGTTACCGATAATTTTTCAATCAGAAACTGACGGATTTCACCAGCTAAGAGCTCTAGTTCTTCCGTATTTAATTGTTTAAGAAATGTTGGATTTTTGATCCTGGTTAGATCCATGAAGGAATCCTCCCTACTATTATTCAAGATTCGACTTATTTATTTGACAATACTTTTATTTTAAATTTTTCTTCTGAAAATGCAATTATTTTACCAACTATAAAAATAATATTGGTTGAAGAGTGAATGGCTAAGAACTTACCCAACGCCTTTCCTCCAACAGTTAAAGCTGCTACAAGGCTTGTAAGAATGACGTTAATGGATAAATGAAAGGAGGTACCTTCCGCATAACCAAACCCATTCGAAATTTGCAATACGACAATTGCAGAAGCTGTCCCACTTATTATACCAGAAATGTCTCCAATCACATCATTACAAAAGCTGGCAAATCGATCAGCATTTCTGACAATTTGTATCGCTTGTTTGGAACCGCTTACCTTCTCTGCTGCCATTGCATGAAATGGCACCTCATCTGCAGCAGTTGCAGCTATCCCTAGCATATCAAAAAACACACCGATAAATACAATAATAAATACGATCACTAAGCCAATGATCGACATTACACCACTTAATATCGAAGAAGACACTATTGAAAAAATAGCCGCTAACACAAACGTGATAACGGCAATGCTTAAACTGAATTTTATCGACTTTTGTAATTGTTTTTTATCCATATCAAAACCCCGTTAACTGGTTACATTATGTAGTAGGAATGGAATGGTCACTTAAAAGGTAAAAACTGCGGCTTAGGTCCAGTAGGTTTTCCCAGACAGGTACCGAGTGTTGCCACTCTGGCGGTTCCCCTTTAAACCTGTCTTAGCGCAGTCACCCAACGCTAGACTGGATTACCACTTAGTCCGCACTATAATCCCTTTTAAATGTCCTCCTATGGAACAGTCTAGGAGATTTCCTCAACAACCCTTAACCGTTTCCTAGCCTCTTTTGCAGTACGAATTTCATACAGAAAAACATGTCCTTAACTAGTGGCCATCCAGTTAAGAACACTTTGTTGCCTGTAATCCCCTTCGCACCACTCAAGGCAGGCTACGCTACGAATAAGGATTTCCCCAACCCTTATTACATAGGTTCATACCCCATTCCATACTTTATTCTTGGCTAAGAATAAAATACAGAGATGGGCCTCCGCGGAAGAAGGGTCGTCGCCCACATGCCTTTGTGGATCGCCCTTCAACCTTAACTCCCAGCATCGACCCAAGGCTGGGCGCCTCAAGCCGACACAAGGAACTTCATCGATGTGCCCTTTGGCGGATTTTTAGGCCCGCCTTCAGAAACGGAGGATTGACTAGAATACTGCACCATCCCATTGACTTACTTTAAATATAACATGTTTCTTGTTTTTTCACAATATTATTACTGGTTTCGTTCACTTAAATAGCTACTTATCAACGCCAAATCGGTATTTTCTAATCCGACGTTCTGCAAGCATCTTCCTGCTTCTTTAACATATTTCGTTTTATATTGTTTTGCTCCTTCTAATCCAAGTATGCTTGGATATGTACTTTTTTCATTATCAACATCACTACCTACGCGTTTACCGATTATTTCCTGGTCACCTTCGATATCTAAAATATCATCTTGAATTTGAAATATGATACCAAGGTAATCACCAAATTTCTTTAGTGTTTCCATTTTTTCTAGTGAGGCACCTGCTAAGTATCCACCAATTTCTACTGCAAATGAAATAAGCCTTCCAGTTTTTAAATGATGGATTCTTTCTAAATTCGAAATCGATATCGTCTGATTTTCTGCTTCCATATCCAAATATTGCCCTGCTACCATTCCTTCTAAACCGCTTGCTTTGGATAATTTGGTAATGATACTAACTTTTTCTTGATCCGTATATAAATTTGAAGTTGTAATCACATGAAAACTATTCGTGAGTAAGCCATCTCCTGCTAAGATAGCAGTCGCTTCGTCAAACTTTTTATGATTAGTAAGTTGTCCCCTGCGATACGTATCATCATCCATTGCAGGGAGATCATCATGTATCAAGGAGTACGTATGAATCATTTCTAATGCTACTGCAGCAGGATATACTTTCTCCTGATCTCCACCTAGTCCAGTACAAGTTAGTTTCATCAAAAGCGGACGTAACCTTTTTCCTCCCGCTTCAATGGAATATAGAACAGATTCTCTTAATCGATCAGGTATATCTAGTGTTTTAATATAAGAGGTTAAAGCATTATTTAATTGTTGTTGTTCTTTATCTAATAAATTTTGCAATGATTGATCCACTTAATTTTCCTCCTGGATTTCGAAGCTAGAACGTTCGTTATCCTCACGTAATATTTCTTTCATTTGCTTCTCGGCATTTACTAGCTTATCATGGCATATTTTTGATAGTTTGGAACCTTCTGCATAATACTCCATTGCTTTTTCTAACGGAACTTCCCCTTCCTCCATCTTGTTGACAATCGATTCTAATTGCGCTAATGCTTCTTCAAATGATAATTCCTTCTTTGTTTCACTCATGTATTCTCTCCCTTTCTAATTTCTTGTGCTAGACATTCTACATAGCCGTCTGACAATTGGATCGTTAATAAATGATCCTTTTCCACCTGTTCAACACTGCGAATAATATCATTTTCCTCAGAGTATGTAATCGAATAGCCTCTATTCATAATGCGAGTTGGATTTAATAAATCTAATTGTGCTAAATGCTTACTAAAAAGATTTTTCTTTTGATCTATCTGTTGTTTGCTAGCTCGATATAAACGTTTTAACAAATGTTGTACCTGTTCGTTTTGTCTTTCCAGATGCTTATCGATATGGAGACGTTGATAACGTTGATCCAAGTATTTAAAATAATCTTTTTTTGATTGAACGGTACGATGTAACTGTTTCGTCATCTGATCCACCGCCCTGTCAAGCCTTTGTTCTTTTTCCTCTACTAACCGTCTAGGATACTTGAACACGTATGAACTTTCAATCGAAACCAACTTTTCACTAGAACGCTCGATTTTATTTCGAGTATTATTTTCCAAAAACTGACGTATCTTCTTAAGCTTGTCTAACAATTCTAATTGCGATGGTACAGCCATTTCAGCAGCTGCTGTAGGAGTCGGCGCACGTAAATCTGCCACCATATCGCTAATGGTTACATCTGTTTCGTGACCAACAGCAGATATTACCGGAAGATCAGATTGAAAGATTGCTCTTGCAACGTCTTCTTCATTAAATGGCCATAATTCTTCTAAAGAACCTCCACCTCTACCCACTATCATCAAATCAAGTTCATCGATCTGATTCGCTTTTTTGATCCCATTCACGATAGAGGTTGCTGACTGTTTTCCTTGCACTAAAACAGGAATAATTAATATATTGGCAAGCGGATAGCGTCTTTCCATTGTTGTTAATATATCACGGATAGCCGCTCCAGTTGGTGAAGTCAATACCGCAATATGCTGCGGATATTTTGGTAAAGCTTTTTTATGTATTGAATCAAATAGACCTTCTTTTGAAAGTTTTTCTTTTAATTGTTCAAAGGCTAAATGAAGGGCACCAATTCCATCAGGTTGTAACTCCTGTATATATAACTGATATTGGCCTTGTGATTCAAAGACACTCACATAGCCGGTAATTAAAACCTTCATTCCATCCTCTGGTCGAAAAGAAAGATCTTGATTTTGTCTATGAAACATGACGGCGCGAATACTTGTATGATCATCTTTAATAGTCATATACATATGACCTCTAGAATGATGCTTGAAATTCGATATCTCACCCCTTAACCAAATATGATTAAGATGTCTATCAACGTCAAATTTCTTTTTTATATACTTTGTTAGCGCAGTCACGGATAAATATTTATCTTCCACAACATCATCCCTTTTAATGAATTCTTTTGCAATAAAAGGTCATTCTAATGACAAGAATGACCTTTTATTTCCATATTAAAATAACTGAAGCTGTTTCACAAGTTAATTGTTAAAGAGGTTGTTCAAAAAGTCGCCACCATCTGAGAAGTGCGCATTTTTCTTTTATCTTGGCAACTTTTTAAATAAACACTTATAATAATCCGTTCGCTTTTTTAGCGGATTTAATTGTATTATGCATTAACATTGTTATCGTCATTGGACCAACACCTTTTGGAACTGGTGTTATATAACTAGCTTTTTCTTTGGCAGAATCAAAGTCAACATCTCCTGTAAGTGATCCATCTTCAATTCTGTTAACACCTACATCGATCACAATAGCACCTTCTTTTATATGATCCCCATTGATAAAATGAGCTTTTCCCACTGCGACTATCAAGATATCGGCAGACGCTATGTATTGTTCCATATTTTTTGTTCGGGAATGACAATAGGTAACTGTTGCATTTTCACTTAGAAGTAATTGTCCTACCGGCTTTCCTACAATATTACTTCTTCCAATGACAACCGCATGCTTTCCTTCTAACGTAATATTTTTTGACTTCATCATTTGAATAATCCCATAAGGTGTACAAGGATAGAATGTATCTTTTCCTGTCATCATACGACCAATACTTATGGGATGAAAACCGTCGACATCCTTCTCAGGCGAAATCGCTTCAATGATGACTTCCTCATCAATGTGTGCAGGTAGTGGTAACTGCACTAAGATTCCATGGACCGATTCTTTTTTATTTAATGTATCAATGAGAGATAATAATTCTTCTTGTGTAGTTGATTTTGGTAACTCAATTAATTCTGAATCAACTCCAACGTAATCCGATGCTTTTTGTTTACCTCTTACATATGATTTCGAAGCAGGATCATCACCTATTAAAACTACGGTTAATCCTGGAATAATCCCTTTATCACGAAGGGCTGTTACTTCATCCTTCATTTCATCTCTTAAAGATTGTGCTAACTCACTGCCATAAATAACTTCTGCTGACACAATAGCTCCCCCTTATTTTATCATTTTTGATAATACACCATTGATAAACTTTCCTGATTTATCATCACCGAAAACATGTGCAATCTCTATCGCTTCGTTAATTACCACACTTTCGGGTGCATCTTTTAAATAAAATAATTCATATACAGCCATACGAAGTAGTGTTCTTTCCACTAGGGCTACTCTCTCCAATGACCACTTCTCTAAATGACCTTTGATTCTTTCATCAATCTCTTGTTTGTTTTCAGCAACTCCGCGCACCATATTTAATATAAACGGATCGTGTTCGTTCTCATCTAATGTGTGTTCAATAGTAGTTGCCAAATCATATTCCTCAGTATCCAATGAAAATAAAATTTGTAATGCTTTCTCACGCGCAGTTCTTCGTTTCATGTACTTATTCTTCTCCTTATCACGGTCATATTCTTCACTTTCAAATGATATCACGTTATCAAACGGAATGCCATTAAATCTTATCTTTCCTCGACAGAAAATAAAGATACTAAGAAAAACCAAGCATTACCCCAGTTCTTATTAAATACTAGAAAACTACTGCGAAGTTGTGAAAATTTGTCTTGGCGTAGCTTCCTCCCATTCTGATTTAAGGTGAGTGCTAGCA
>NZ_WJID01000095.1:0-5031 GCF_010994055.1 Gracilibacillus thailandensis
ACGCTTGAAGAGGGAGACTTCTTTCTGAAGAACGTTAAATTATTCACCTAGTTCTTTTTGCAAGCATTCCTTACAATAGATGGTGCCATACTCTTGATAATATTTCTTTACATTAGTGATTCCCAAAGTATCCTGTAGTCTACTATGAAAGAAATATTCTTCATTAAATTGTAATTGTCGTGAGCATTTGTCACATTTTATTTTTGCTGTAAACATGTTCATCACCTGCCAGTTATAGACTAACATATTCACAAGGTTATCAACAGCCAAAAACAGCTATGACAGCTTTAAGTCCATTTATCCACGCTATCCCCATTCAAGCAACCTATAAAGGCACTGAATAACTGTCCTTATTAAAACAAGATCCACAAACCTTATGCACATTATGCACAGATTTGTGGATAACTGTTGTGGATAATCACATGGCTTCTTCGCCGTCTGTAACAGTTTCTAAATGAGAGAAATAATTTTCTTTCGTAATTACATATAAATCATAAACAGGTTCTTCCTGTGGGTTAATTTTTTCAAAAACTTCAGGATAGCTTTCATTACCATACATGACGAAAGGGATTTTTAAAATAGCTTTTAAAGAGCGTACATTCGTACGTCTGATTTTAATAAAAATTGCGTCGATGTCATGATGATAAAACACCTCTTCGAAAAAAGCGTCTTTTGCTAATTTATTATAGCCTTTGCCAAAGTATGGCTTTCCAATCCATGTCGCCAAAAATCCAGCCTTATTTTCTATATCAAATAAATTGATCGTCCCGATTGGATTAAAATATTCATCGACAATGGTGCGGGAGATCAATTCACCGTGTTCTTCGGCTTCCATTGTCTGTTTCGTTAAAAAGTAAAATTCGTCACTAGAATAAGCTTTATGTCTTACGTATGGAAATACTTCCGGATCAGACATGAGATCAAATAACACAGGCGCATCCTGGACGTCTCTTTTTTTAAGCATAAAAAATCCCTCCTTAGGCTTTGGAGGGTGAAAGGAAGACAGAAACATGGCGTAGCTGTGTCCTTACCACCCTCGAATTTTTATCAAAGTTTAAACAAAAATTCGGGGTGGGAATCGAACCCACTAGAACCAGTTTACTTTCGCTGGTGGCGCACCATTTGCCTTCCCTTATATCAACTGCTCGATACCCTTATCTTACACAATAAACAAGATAGTTGTAAATAGAAAATCACAAAAAAATACGAAAAAATTCAAGTAAAATGAAGGAATATTAAGAAAATTTACTTTAAATTAATATAAACGTCATAAACGATCGTAAATAACCTATTAAGGCGATTAATTGTAAATTTCGGCTAATGCTTGCTCGATGGTAGCGTGGTGAAAATGATAGCCTGATTCGATTGCTTTTTCGGGTAAAACTTTTTGTCCATCCACAACTAGTATACTCATTTCACCTAGAAGTGTTCTTAAAAGAAAGCTTGGCGTGGGAAACCAGCTCGGTCTGTTTAGGGTTTTAGCAAGAGCTTGTGCTAATTCTTTATTTTGAACAGGGCTTGGGGCAGTGAGATGTAAGGTGCGTTCAACATGTTTATGATCGATTGCATATAACAAGAGACCGACGACATCCTTAATATGGATCCATGATACCCACTGTTTACCGGAACCAATTTTTCCTCCGGCGAATAATCGAAACGGGATTGCTATTAGTGGTAAGGCACCTTCTTCTCCCAAGACGACACCAAGTCTTGCCACAACCGTTCGGACACCAAATGATCTTGCTTGTAATGCTGTTTCTTCCCATGCTTCCGTGACTTCAGCAAGAAAGTCATTGCCTTGCTCTTCTGATTGTTCCGTAAAAGTTTTCGTGTCTGATGTGCCAAAGTAGCCGATAGCTGAAGCATTAATAAGTACTTCAGGCTTTTCTGACAGTTTGCGAATTAAGTCGATAATCGCATAAGTCGCATTAATTCTACTTTGATAGATTTTGTCTTTCTTTGCTTTGGTCCAATAACCAAATAGGGAATCCCCTGCCAAATTAATGATGGCGTCAAGTTTTGGTAAATGTTGTTCAGGATGAAAGTCGTCATGTAGCCATCCAATATAAGATACTTGTTGATTACTTTTATATTTGTTGGGAGATCGAGTCAAAATGTAGACGGAATCACCGCGTTCAGTTAATGCTTTTGTTACATGTTTTCCGACAAACCCAGTTCCGCCAGCTATTGCGATGTTCATGATAAGCCCCTCCATTTCGTTTGTAGAACAAATGTTTGCGTGTTAAAATAATAGTGAGGTGATAATCTTGCCCGAAATAGCTAAAATAACGACGCAAAAGAAATCGAAGCACCGTTATAATATTTTTTTAAAAGAAAATGAGCAAGAATACTATGGTTTTAGTGTTAATGAAGATATTTTGATCGAATATTATCTTCGAAAAGGGTTGTTCCTTACTCCTGAAATGATCGAGCAAATTCAAGAAAAAGATCAGTCATATAAAGCCTATACCCTTTCTGTTAAGTATTTAAGTTATCGAATGCGTTCTGAGCAGGAATTAATTGACCACTTACGACGTAAAGAAGTTGACGATACTTATATCGGCGAAGTAATCTCTCGCCTGAAACAGGAAGGTTTGGTGGATGATGTTGCTTTTAGTGAGGCATTAGTGAGAACGAAAATGCAAACATCCACTAAAGGACCTTTAATGATAAAGAAGGAATTAGTCGAAAAAGGTATACAAGCTCCTAATATTGAACAGGCATTATCCCTCTATACATTTGAGAAACAATTTCAAAAGGTAGACAAATGGGCGAAAAAGAAATTACAAGTCTCCAGTAAAAAATCTCGCCAGCAACAAATCGACAGTATTAAACAGTCGCTATTACAAAAAGGCTTTTCATTCGATGTTATTACAGAAGTATTAAATAATATTGAATTGGAGCGAGACGATGATGAGGAGTACGAAGCTGTCGTATTTCAAGGTGAGAAATTGGTGACTAAATATCAGAAAAAAGATAGTGGATATGGATTGAAACAAAAGGTGAAAGCAGCTTTATATCGCAAAGGATTTACAGCTGATCTAATTGACCGTTTTATAGATGAGTATCTAAGTGAGCACTGATTAACTTGTGCTCACTTTACCTTGGATAAATTCAATTGCCTCAAATACGTCATCAACAACGTGTGTCGCTTTTTCTTTAACAGCCTCTGGTGCTGTTACCATTGCAAAGCTGTTAGCCGACATTTCAAACATCGGAATATCATTGAATGAATCACCTATTACAGCAATTTCTTCTGGATTAATATTTAAGTATTCTGCTAAAGCTGTTAACCCTCGCGCTTTACTTACACCTTTTGGTACGATATCCACACAGTGTGGATCAGATAAATACGTTTCACTCACCTCAGAAAATGCTTCGTCTATCTTTTGCTGGAAACCAACAATATCCTTTTCGTCGCCAAGCAACATGTATTTACTAGGTAAGAATGCTTCATTATAGTCATCTGCAAAGTCTACACCTTCCACAAGTGGGAAATAAAGAATGTCTTCCATAGCTTTAATTTCTGGTGTTTTAAAAGAAATATATGATTCATCTGCCGTTGTAATGCAGAATGGATTCGGAAAAGCACTAACTGCGTGATGTAGAGCACGGCTTGTTGCAGCATCAAACGTTCTGGTAAAAATTTTTTGATTATCTTTCGTGTCAACAAACGCACCATTTTGACTGATGCGGTGTGCATCATGATTTATTTCTGAACAGATTTTCACGATATCTCGTTCCATTCTTCCAGTAGCAACGACGAAATCAATGCCGTGTTCTTTTAAACGATGAATAGCATCTATATCTTCTTGTTTGATGATATTGCCAGGTTTTAATAGTGTTCCATCTAAATCTGTCGCAAATAATTTTATCAAGCTGGACCATCCTTTTTTGTAAGATTACCCTCATTATACAGGGGAACAGGCTGTGTACGAAATAATATAGCACCGGTTTACGATATTTTAACATTAGCCAAAGTAATGGTAAAATGAAAGTAGAAACTAACATGGTGGTGTAGTAATGGAGCGCAGATATAGCACATATACGGTTGAGGAGTTACGAGCAGAAGTAGCAGTATTAAAGGAAAAATTACAAAAAGCAGAACAATGGGGAAATGTCAGTGAATATGAGATCCTCCAACGAAAAATGCAAATGGCAGCCGCTTATCTCGTGAATCCGGCTGATTTTGAGAAAGGTGAGCGCTATGAGCTAGCCGGAGATCCAGGGCAAACTTTTGAAATTACCTATATTAATGGTGTGTTTGCCTGGGGACATCGTATCAATTTACTAGGTCAAAAATTTGAGACAGAGGAAGCAGTGCCATTATCAATATTAGGGGATAAACAATCTTAATATAAGCGGGGGAAGTAGAGATGCAAGAAGAGATTCAAAGACTAGCAGAGGAATTACATCAAAAAAATCCATCTTTAACCTTGCTTGAGGCAAGAAGTTGGGTGGAATTACTTTGGGAAGATTTTGAATCGACAAGAGCGAAAGCAGGCAGGAAATACGAAGGAGTCGAAGTAACAAAGAAGATTGTACGCCACTGGATCGCACAATATGGCGATAAATTAGATGACTTCGCGACAAGATACCCAAGATATCAGAAATTAATCAATGGTGAAAATACAACCTTACATTAAAGAAAGCTTGGCTACCCGCCAAGTTTTCTTTAATTGGAGGAGTCCTTCTTTTCATTGTACAGTAGGACTTTAACAACTTGATGAAGGACAATAAAAAGTAAAATCAGAAAAAAGTGTCCATCATAAGGCTGATGAAGGACAAAAAAAGCAAAAATCGGAAAAAAGTGTCCATCACAAGGCTGATGAAGGACAAAAAAAGCAAAAATCGGAAAAAAGTGTCCATCACAAGGCTGATGAAGGACAGAAAAAGCAAAAATCAGAAAAAGTGTCTATCATAAAGGCGATGAAGGACAAAAAAAGCAAAAATCGGAAAAAAGTGTCCATCATAAAGGCAATGAAGGACAGAAAAAGTAAAAATCCTAAAAAGTGTCCTTCATAACAAGTT
>NZ_WJID01000096.1:0-7830 GCF_010994055.1 Gracilibacillus thailandensis
TAAAGGCAATGAAGGACAGAAAAAGTAAAAATCCTAAAAAGTGTCCTTCATAACAAGTTGACGACTAAATATATCAGATATTCTTCTTCCTTTTCAGTGATTTGATTAAAATCTTCATAAATTTTGTACTTGTTGGTGAAGAAATTTCTCACACTGTATTACCATCTAAATTTAATTTATCCTGTAATTTTTTCTCGGAGAATACCCAACCTGTATAAGAATTCATAATTCTCATATTGTCATCAATTTGAACGACCGCAACAAAGGGATAATGCCCTTCCGAACGGTAACGTAAATCAATGAATCGTACCTCGGTAAAGTCATCATACATATTGATTTCCCAACGGTAGATCGGTGAAAAAGATAGAAACGCAGAAATGTTTTTATCTTTCATTGCGAATTTCATGACCGGATCATCAGGTAGTGGTACCCGATAAAATTTATCATCAATTTCGATATGACCATCTTTCACTTTTCCAACAAAAAAGTGTTGATTAGTTGTTAAGGCAATTCGCCAGACATTTTGCTTGATAGTCGGAGAGGTAGCAATCTGTTCGACATGGTCAAAATTTTCGTGAATCATCTTTACTATTTCCCGCTTGTCGATATACCGTTTAATGTAATACAATACAATAATAAAATAAATCATTAACCAGGTGTAGCCAGGATTAGCTCCAAGCAACCATGCAATGATCCCGATGACGTGTAGGCTGAAAATGTACGGATCAAAGGTGCTGATAAAGCCTTGTGCTACCCACTTTTTTGTAAAGGGCCGATACGCTTGTGTACCGTAAGCATTGAATATATCAACAAAAACATGCAGGAAGACGGCAAGAAATGTCCATAGCCATAAATGAATAAAACTAACTTCTGGGACAAACGAGTGAATGATCGCGGAAATAAGGATACCCCAGAAAATAACAGCCGGGATGGAGTGGGTAATACCCCGGTGATGCCTGATATATGTGGCATTATCACGCAGTTTTAGTACGGTATCAAAGTCTGGTGCGTGTGACCCTATTATCGTTCCAACCATTACTGCGGTAAAAAGGGTCGTATCTTGTTGTACAACTGGATCTAATGTAGCAATGCCTCCTAAGGCTATACCCATTGTAATATGAGTACCAGTATCCATCATAGCTGCCCCTTTCTTGTCTTATTTAAATATTGTATCACGAAGGATGAATAACTGTGAAATATACGTCTACTATCAATATACCCCAATTTCAAGAGGATTTAATCACATGGTTTGAGAGAGAACAACGACAATTACCATGGAGAGAGAATCAAGACCCATATCGAGTATGGGTGTCAGAGATTATGTTACAACAAACAAAAGTTGATACGGTTATCCCATACTTTCAAAACTTCATGGAACATTTCCCGACTTTAACAGCTTTAGCCGAAGCTGATGAGCAAAAGGTATTAAAAGCATGGGAAGGCCTTGGTTATTACTCTCGGGCTCGTAATTTACAAACCGCCGTGAAAGAAGTAGTAGCACAATATGATGCTAAAGTACCGGATGATCCAAAACAATTAGGTGACTTAAAAGGTGTTGGTCCGTACACAAAAGGTGCGATATTAAGTATTGCATTTAATAAGGCAGAACCAGCAGTTGACGGCAATGTCATGCGAGTTCTATCACGTGTTTTACGTATTGAAGAAGATATAGCCAAGCCTAAAACAAGAAAAACATTTGAAGCAGCGGTTCGGGAATTGATTTCAGAAGAAAACCCGTCTGCCTTTAACCAAGGTTTAATGGAACTGGGTGCATTAGTTTGTACACCGAAAAATCCGAGTTGTTTATTATGCCCGGTGCAAGAACATTGTATCGCATTTCGTGAAGGTGTGGAACAGTCATTACCAATTAAGAAGAATAAAATAAAACAATCATCACATACTTATTTTGTACTAGTTATTCAAAATGATACAGGCAATTATCTTTTGGAACAACGACCAGATCAAGGGTTATTGGCTCAATTATGGCAATTTCCAATGTTGAAAGCGGATGAAGTGGATGAAAAACATCTATCAGCATATATACAAGAGAAATTTCAAGTAGAAGTAGTAGAGATGAATGATCTTGAGCCGGTGAAGCATGTCTTTTCTCATCTAACATGGTTTTTGAATGTGAAGTATATAACTGTAAAAGGTGAAATGTCAGTACCTGGACATATGGAATATTTAACGAAAGAGGAAATTAAACAATATCCATTACCAGTATCTCATCAAAATATTTATAAACAATTATAGCAAAATATGCTGATTGTAAAGGAAACTTCATAATAGAATAGTCGTTCTTAACCTCCACAAAAAAATCGATGTTTTTTGGATAAAATGAATCATCATGGGTAAATTAATGTTCGTGGAGGTGATATTGATGGCTAAACGTAACAATAACCAAGCAAACCCAAGCAAAACAAATGCTGCTGAAGTAAAACGCCAAAATCAACAAGCTGCACAAGGTCAAGGACAATTCGGTACTGAGTTTGCTAGCGAAACTGATGCACAAGAGGTTCGCAAGCAAAATCAAAAGTCTCAACAAAACAAAAAATAATGATACAGTCTTTAAAAAACTTGGCTCTTCCATGTGGAGAGTCAAGTTTTTTGTGTCTAAAATAACTGTGTGCGAAATACATATACCACTTCCTCTCAGCACAGAAGATTCGAGAAGCGTTCTCGAGGACAAAAAGAGGGGAAAACAGCAAAAAAGTGTCTTAGAGAAACTCTTACCAGAACATTTAAAACGAAAGAAGGGCTAGCTCGCCCGACTGCCCAAAACTAGCAGACTTCTTGCGAGCGCCCTTACTACCGACAACTTTCGCCTACTACTAAATACACCATTCCAATTGTATTATTTTCAATTGTAAATATTTATCGTTATAATTAGTATTACTAAATATAAGAAAGGGAGATACGAATGGATGGCCTAGAACCAGGAAAATCAATTCAAATACAGAGCTATAAACATAATGGTCAGCTCCATCGTGTCTGGGATACAACAACGGTATTGAAAGGAACAAGTAATCGCGTGATTGGAGCAAATGATAAAACATTAGTTACGGAAAGTGATGGTCGCACGTGGATAACGAGAGAGCCGGCGATTTGTTTTTTTCATGCGAAGTATTGGTTCAATGTAATCGGAATGTTACGCGATGATGGCATATATTATTACTGTAACATTAGCTCGCCATTTGTCTTCGAAGACCAGGCGGTGAAATATATAGATTATGATTTAGACGTAAAAGTATTTCCAGATATGACATATACGCTATTGGATGAGGATGAATATGAGTTGCATAAAACTCAAATGAATTATCCAAAAGTTTTGGATAAAATATTATGGAACAATGTCGATCATCTCCTACACTGGGTAAGACAGCGAAAGGGACCATTTTCACCTGAGTTTGTGGACCAATGGTATGAATTATATTTAACCTATCGCTAATCGCAACATCGAAAGAGGTGAAACAGGTTTGGACAGTATAAAAAGATATATGCAATTTGTCTTCCCCTATAAGTGGAAGATCTTAGTTACGGTATTGATAGGGATCGTGAAATTCGGTATCCCTCTTTTAATGCCTTTAATTGTGAAGTATGTAATCGATGATATTATCGGTGCTGACGGGTTAACGCCTGATCAAAAATTATCGCAATTATTTTGGTTAATGGGAATCGCTGCAATTTTATTTATCGTTCTTCGTCCGCCAATTGAATATTATCGTCAGTATTTAGCACAATGGACAGGGAACAAAATTTTATATGATATCCGAGAAAAATTATTTGATCATATTCAACGTTTAAGCTTGCAGTTTTATTCACGCACGAAAACTGGCGAAATTATTTCCAGGGTAATACACGATGTCGAGCAAACCAAGAATTTTGTCATGACAGGTTTAATGAATATTTGGCTTGATATGATTACGATCTTGATTGCGATCGGAATTATGCTATTCATGGATGTATGGTTAACGATTGTAGCAATAGCGTTATTCCCGCTATATGCCATATCCGTCAAGATTTTTTATGGAAAATTACGGAGTCTGACGAAACAAAGGTCCCAAGCATTAGCTCAAGTACAAGGTCACCTCCATGAGCGTGTCCAAGGAATACCTGTCACACGTAGTTTTGCATTGGAAGACTATGAAGAAAAAGAATTCGACAAACAAAACCAGAATTTCTTAGACCGTGCAATTGATCATACGGCATGGAATGCGAAAACTTTTGCCGTTATGAATACTATTACAGATTTGGCACCATTATTAGTCATTGGATTTGCCGGATATTTTGCGATTACATCTGATTTATCAGTAGGTACAATCGCGGCATTCGTTGGTTATATGGATCGTGTTTATAGTCCATTGCGGAGATTAATCAGTTCATCAACCATACTAGTTCAATCGATCGCGTCCATGGATCGTGTTTTTGAATTTATTGATGAAAAGTATGATATTAAAGATAAACCGAATGCAAAACCATTGAATAGAGTCGATGGAAAAGTCGAGTTTGACCATGTATCTTTCCGCTATGAAGAAGAGGAAGAAATGGTCTTACGGGATATTTCGCTAGATGTTAAGCAGGGAGAGACAGTCGCTTTAGTTGGTATGAGTGGCGGTGGAAAGTCAACGATTATCAGTTTGATTCCACGTTTTTATGATGTAACAGGTGGACGGATTCTTATTGATGGTCATGATATTCGTGATGTGCAAGCACGCTCACTAAGAGATAAAATTGGTATGGTGTTACAGGATAATATTTTGTTTAGTGAGTCGATTGCGATGAACATTCGAATGGGTAAACCTGATGCAACTGATGAGGAAGTAATAGCGGCTGCTAAAGCTGCCAATGCCCACCAGTTTATTACTGGCTTAGCGAATGGTTATGATACGTTAGTCGGTGAACGAGGGGTAAAACTGTCAGGCGGACAAAAGCAGCGAATTGCCATTGCCCGTGTATTCTTAAAAAATCCGCCATTATTGATTTTAGATGAGGCAACGTCAGCACTTGATTTAGAAAGTGAGCACTTAATTCAGGAAGCATTGGAAAAACTAGCGTCAGACCGAACTACTTTTATCGTCGCCCATCGATTATCGACGATTACCCATGCTGATCGAATCGTATTAATTGAAAATGGTGAAATTGCTGAAGAAGGAACACACCAGCAGTTAATGCAAGAGCAGGGCCATTATTATAATTTATATCAAGTGCAAGAATTAGATAATGATTAGAACCATCCGTAGCTAGCGGATGGTTTTTTTCTATGGATAAGGAAGGATTTTTCTGTTTTTTCTCTTAAAGTTGAAGTCGAGGTGCTCGTGAAATCTTTGATAACTATTTAATATTCGTTGGAGATGGAGGATTTCTTTATGATATTCCATCAGTCGCGATGCAAGCGGTAATAGCGAGAGCCTATCTTTATCATCTTGTTCATATACATGGATAAGTGTTTCGACAAGATGTGGAATATCAGGATCGGTAATTTCTTCTATCGATTTCGTAGGATTCTTTTTAATTTTACCCATCGCACTTAGTAACAAGCGTTCATGGGAGTAGATGATTTTATCTAATTCATCCACTAAAACATTTTGGAATTCTTTCGGAATATTTTCGACTTTATCATCGTATTGATGGAATGCGTATAAAGTAGCTAATGACTTTTTCGATGTATTAATCATTTGTCTAAAAATAATTAATTTGCGCATTTTCGGCATTCTTGTTTTTCTGAAATATATTCTTTCTTCACTAAATAATAAGTATGTATGATCGATATGACGGATTTCTGTTTCAATTCGGTCAATCTCGGTACGTAAAGCAGGATCATCTGATAAATGTCTGGTAGAAATCCGCAACCATTGTAAAATATCAGAGGTGATCTGATCGATCGACTTGAATAAACGCAATTCATATTTGGGTGGTAAAAATAACATATTCACCATAAATGCGGAGAGGATTCCTAATGTTAATGCAGAAAAACGAACACCGGCAAAGTGTAATAACAACATTTCGGTTGTTTCCATTACTGCAAGAACAGCAATAATGGCTAAGGCAATCGTGTTTTCATTCATTTTAAAATACATACAAAGAGCAATCACAATAATAATGGCAAAACCAATTACAACAGGGTCATTGCCGAGTCCGAATACAACCATAGCTCCAATACCGACACCAAAAATATTAGCATAAATCTGTTCGAGCATGGTTTGAAACGAACGATATATGTTCGGCTGGATCGCAAAAGCGGCAGCAATCCCAGCATATGTAGCAGCTTCAATTCCAATTAAATCAGCAATATATAGTGCAATAGTGATTGCAAAACCAGTTTTCAGGATCCGAGCACCAAGCTTCATAAAAACCCTCCTTCTAAAATTTGTCATCTTCAGTATAACAGTTTCCCAATTTTCGGTGAAATAAAGTGAGACTTCATCCTCTAATGGTTAACACGTAATAAAGTACCGAAAAAATCCAAGTATGAAAAATGAGTGGAAGTGAACAATAGACATAGTACAATATAACCGTTGGATGGAAGGGAAAAACGTGAAAGATAAAAAATTAGATCTCATTGCATTAGCATCAATACCATTAGTGATGACATTGGGCAATTCCATGTTAATCCCAATTCTTCCGATTATCGAAAAGAAAATAGATATTACATCTTTTCAATCAAGCCTGATTATAACTGTATATTCGATTGTAGCCATTCTTCTGATTCCTTTAGCAGGTTATTTATCTGATAAAATCGGGCGGAAAAAAGTCATGATACCTAGCCTTATTATTACCGGCATAGGTGGACTTATTTCTGCTTTTGCAGCATGGAAAATGGCAGACCCTTTTATGGTTATTTTAATAGGTCGTTTTTTACAAGGTATCGGTGCTTCCGGTGCCTTTCCAGTTGTCATTCCCACTGTTGGAGACATGTTTGACGATGAAAAGGATGTAAGTGCTGGATTAGGGATCATTGAAACATCAAATACATTCGGTAAAGTCTTAAGTCCAATCATTGGTGCAGCACTTGCTATTTTCATTTGGTATTTACCGTTTTTATTTATCCCGATCTTTTCAGCGATTTCGGTTCTGTTGGTAATGTTGTTGGTTAAACCACCGAAAGAGGATGACGAAGAGGAGAAACAAACCTTTAAGAGCTTTTTACAATTGATCAAGAAAGTATTTCATGACAATGGAAAATGGCTGATCAGTACTTTTATTATTGGCTGTATCAACATGTTTGTCCTATTTGGATTTTTATTTCATTTTTCTACATTGCTAGAAAAGGATTATCAGATGGAAGGAATCATCAAAGGTTCGATCCTTGCTATACCATTGTTATTCTTATGTATTGCATCCTATGTAGCAGGAAAGAAAATTGGCAAAAGTAAAATCGTGATGAAATGGGTAATTTTGATTGGAAATCTAATAGGGGGAGTTCCCCTGCTATTTATTAAACCTGATGTTACGATGATGTATATTTCGATCATGTTGTCAATAGCAGGAATAGGGATTGGAATCTCCTTACCAACATTAGATGCATTGATTACAGAAGGTGTAAAAAAAGATGTTCGAGGAACGGTAACGTCATTATACAGCAGCATGCGTTTTTTAGGTGTTGCTGCTGGACCACCAATAATCGCTATTTTTATTGAAAAAAATCCTGACTGGATGTATTACTTTTTAGCAGGGCTGAGTGCGATTGCGATTTTGATTTCCTTTTTTGCAATTAAACCGAGTGCAGAGGAAAGCAGTCAATCATAAAGCACCCCCGTTTCACTTAGTTGAAACGGGGGTGTTATCTGTTTATATTTTATCAGCAATAGGCGAGAAGACTCCCACCTCAAG
>NZ_WJID01000097.1:0-12207 GCF_010994055.1 Gracilibacillus thailandensis
GTAGATAAAACTACACCACCACATTTGACAAAGAACCCATAATAAACGCTATTAACATCCCAAAGGATATCATGAGCGCTAAAGTATTATCTATGTCCATAAGCGTCACCTCCCTTCTCTTGGAAGTATCCAAAGAAGGTACAACAAGGTGCGCCACCCCTCATATGAAGCCGATCTATTGTTGAATCTATTATAACATGTATAAATTTTTAATAGGATTTTTCGACAAGGTTTTTAGATTATATCTTTACTCTTTCTTCATTAACTTTTTATGTGAAAAATTAACACTGTTAGTAGTTTGTTATATTTTCTACTTAATTATAATGCTTTTAATCAAAATGGCATACCAATCTTAATATGATTTGGTATGCCAGTTTTGTGATTGAAAGAGAACTAATCACCTTACCCTTTTACCGACCCTGCAAGTAAACCACGCACAAAATATTTACCTAATAAAATATAGACTAATAATGTCGGCATAGCAGCGAGCAATGCACCTGCCATTTGGACATTCCATTGTACGATTTGACTTCCGGACAGATTTTGTAATGCGACCATGACTGGTTGTGCATTATTGTTCGTAATCGTTACAGCGAAAAGGAATTCGTTCCAAATGTTTGTAAATTGCCAAATCGCTACGACAACAAATCCGGTAATCGAAAGTGGCAGAATTATTTGGCGAAAGATTCCAAGGAAACTTGCACCGTCCACTTGCGCTGCTTCAATCATCGAATCAGGAATGTTCGCATAGAAGTTACGGAACATCAAGGTTGTAATCGGTAGTCCGTAAACCACATGGGTAAAGATCAATCCAATGATCGAGTTATAGAGATTGATAGAATTCAAGAATTGGATTAATGGAATCAGAATACTTTGATATGGAATAAACATGCCGAATAGAATCAGTGTGAATATGATTTCGGAGCCTTTGAATCTCCATTTTGACAATACATATCCATTCATCGCCCCTAGTATCGCTGACAATAATGTTGCTGGGATAACGAGATAGAGACTGTTCATTAAATTTGGTGCGAGCTCCGAGAATGCGTGCGTATAACTGGAAAAGTCAATCGCTGATGGCAGTGACCACATTTCAGATAACGATACTTCATCAAGTGGTTTGAAACTGGTAATCAGCATGACATAGACCGGTGTCAGGAAAAAGAGAGCGATCGCGATTAGCACGGCATATTTAGCAACTTTTCTCACTACCATCATGATGCCCCCCTTCTTGAATTAATCAAATATGGCACGATAAATACGGCAACAAGTAGCAACATGATGATCGCGATTGCTGCACCATTTGCGTAATAGTTACCACGGAATGTTGTTTCAAACATGTAGACACCTGGTACATCGGTGACGAAATTGGCACCAGAACCTGTCATCGCATAAATTAGGTCAAATATTTTTAGGGAAATGTGTGCCATGATGATCACAACACTCATCGTAATTGGTGTGAGCATCGGTAGAATGACTTTTCGATAGATTTGCAGTTCGGATGCACCATCAATTCGTGCCGCTTCTCTGAGCTCATCTGGAATTCCAGTAAGTCCTGCGACATACATCGCAAGTGAGAATCCTGTCATTTGCCATACAGCCGCTATGACTACAGCAATCATGGCGACAGGTAAACCGAATTCAATACTTCCCCACTGGAATCCCGCCAAAATATTGGTATCGGTATACCATTTCGGTTGAATGCCGAACACTTGCAAGAATTGATTGAAACCAGTAGACGGATTCAGCAGCCATTGCCAAACGACCCCCGTTACGACGAAAGATAACGCCATCGGAAAAAGGAATATGTTGCGGAATAACGAATTTCCTTTTTTCGTTTGATCGAGTAAAATCGCTAAGCCTAAACCTAGGATAATAACAAATCCGATAAAAAGAATCGTAAAAAAGACGGTATTACGTAAATCTGCTTGGAAACGATAATCTCCAAATAGATAAATATAGTTCTTCAAACCAGCAAATGACATATCAGGCACAAGGGTATTCCAATTACTTAAGGAAACCCAACCAGTCCAACCAATAAACCCATAGACGAATATAACAATGAGCAAAAAGGATGGGGCTAAGAACAATAATGCCATCAGCCGATCTCTGGTAATATTCATCGCGATTGTCCTCCCATCTGAAGTAATTTCTTTATTTTTATTGAAGTGATTGTTGTTTTGCTTTGCATAAAAAGAGTTGGTTATTTGCAACTCTGCAGATTTATTTGCAACTTTCACTTTTTATTTGCAGCTTTACAGATTTATTTGCAACTTTCACCTTTTATTTGCAACTCTGCAGTTTTATTTGCAACTCTACTGTTTTATTTGTAACTAGCGCTTTTTCTAACAACTTCTTCGCTTCTTTCAAAAGGAAGGCTCGCACAGGGCGAGCCTTCAGTTTTAAAGATCTCCTGCTATTTGTTGTAGTTTTTCGATAAATTGGTCGACATCTTGTTGGGTGACGAAGATATTTACTTCTTGATTTGCTTTCGTTAAGTATCCCTCTGATGCTGCTGAACCGTGCGCTAAGCTTGGTGCTAAGTTGCTGTTTTGGAAATCTTCCATTGTGTCTGTACCGTATTCATCATATTTGGATGGATCGGCATCGACACGTGCTGGGATCGAACCTTTTAATGGATTGAATGCATCTTGGCCTTCCACGGAACCAAGTACTGCTAAAAACTCTTTTACTGTTTCTGGATTTTCTACACCCTTAGGTAGACCGAATGTATCGGTGATAACCATAAAGTCTTCTGTTGTACCAGGGAATGGGAAGTAACCAAAGTCAACATTGGTTTCTAAATCTAAGTCATTAGAGAAGTAACCTTTTGCCCAGTCACCCATGTTAGTCATTGCTGCTTCTCCTTCACCAACAAGTTGAGAAGCGTCTTGCCAGTTACGGGATGCATGATCTTCGTTGACATAACCTAGGATGGTTTCGAAGTATTCTGCTGCTTGGCGAACACGATCATCGTCAAAGCCTACTTCCCCTTCCCACAATGCGCGATAGTCATCGGGACCAAGTGTTGCCAGTAGTAAGTTTTCAAAAATTTGTGTTGCTGTCCACGCTTCTTTATCACCCATTGCAAGTGGTGTCACCCCTGCTTCATCTAGCTGTCCTAATACATCGACAAATTCCTCTAATGTCGTTGGTACTTCAATACCGTGCTCCTCAAATACTTCCATGTTATAGAAGATCACATTTCCACGGTGAATGTTTACTGGTACGGAGTAGATATCTCCGTCTTTACTTACCATGTCAATTAATTCTTCTGGAAATTTATCCATTAAATCATTTTCTTCATAAAAGTCATTCAACGGTTCCATCTTGTCAGCTGCAACCCAGCTCTCATTTAGTTCTGCTCCACCATGTACCTGGAACGTGGATGGCGGGTCATTCCCTTGCATTCTCGTAGCTAGAACGGCTTTTGCATTCGTACCTGCACCACCTGCTACTGCTGCATTTTCTACTGTAATATCTGGATGTTGTTCTTCGAATAAATCAATCAGTGCAAGTAAACCATCTTCTTCCCCTGCACCAGTCCACCAGCTGAAGATTTCTACTGTACCGCCATCTCCTGACGATTCAGCACCTTCTCCCTCACTTGCTCCATCATCTGAAGTATCTTCGGTTTGATCGTCCGTGGTGCCTGTATCATCTGTCGTCTCTTCATCTCCTCCGCATGCCGCTAAGGCAATCATGAGGATGAACATAAATAGAAACGCTAAACTCTTTTTTAACATGTTTCTACCCCCTTGGATTAATATAAGCGCTTTCAGCTATCATTATATAGTGAAAACGCTTACGGTCTGATGTTATTTTTCTGTATTTTATTACGATAATCTGTATTATTTTACGATTTGGCTTTGGTATTGCTTTGGAGAGAGACCAACGTGTTTTTTGAACACACGGCTGAAATAGTTCGGATCTTTATAACCAATTTCATAGCTGATCTCCTTCAATGTCGCATTGTTCGCCTGCAACAGTTCTTTTGCTTTCTTGATTCGGATTTCTGTTAAGTAATCGATGAAAGTAGTGCCAGTTGCTTCATGAAATAGATTGGATAAGTAATTGGTGCTTAATTCGGTATAGGCAGAGACATCGTCAAGATTGATTGGTTTGTGATAGTTGCTTTCAATAAAATGTTTTGCTTTGACGATTTTGTCTTGTGATTGGAAAAAGTGTTTCATTTCTTTACAGACATGTTGAATGAATTCCTTCCAGTCTTCCGTTGTGATTAATTCTTCTGGTGTCATGCCGAGTTTTATCCCTTTATCGTCTGTAATTTGTTTAATTTGCACAAATAATTCGATACTCGCATGTGGTGCGATTGCATCAAATAAAACCCAAACTTTCTCTTCCTCGCCATCACGAATCGCTTCCAACAATTGCTCAGTTGGAACCTCTTCTGTTTCATAGCTGGCAAATCCGTAATTCTTTTGTTTTGCCTGCAATAGCTGTCTTAATGCTTTCTTTGCCTGATAATAAGATGTTGTAAGGTCTTCTGAGGATTGATACGGATGACCTGCGCCAATGTAGTATTCATCACCGAGTGATAATTGCAGGCTGCGAATTTGTTTTAACACATCGGCATTGTCTAAGCTTTCGTTGGATACATACAAAGCAATGTTATCTTGTGTGATATAGCTATCTGATAACGTGAGAGGCTTATTCGCCATCATGAAATAACCGCTCTCCATATGGGGATAAAGACTTTGTTGAAGTGTATCCGCATCTTCTCCTTGGATTACCTTTGTTAGAAAAAGGGCACGACGATTTTCAAGCATTTGCTTATCTTGTTCTAGTTCGTTTTTGACATTTAAAATAGCGCGAATAATCTCCTCCTTTTTGCTCGGTTTGAGAATGTATTCGCGTACTCCTAGCTTCATCGCTTGTTTGGCATAATTAAATGAATCATATGCGGTTACCATAATAAACTTTGTTAACGGAAATGCTTGGCAGATCGACTCCATTGCTTCCAAGCCATTGATGCCTGGCATCTTGATATCCATTAACATAATATCTGGTTGGATGTTTTCTGCTAATTCGATCGCTTTTCGACCGTTCACCGCTTCTTCAATTTGTTCAATATCAGAAAAGTGTTCCTCTAGAAATTTACGCATTGCTTTTCTCTCTAAAAATTCGTCTTCTGCAATGACTACTTTCACGCTAATACCCCCAGTTCTTGCTGTTGTTTATCTTGTAAATATAATCGAATCGTCGTTCCTTTTCCTAAGCTCGAATCAATTTCGAGAACATCCTCTGTTTGATAGAACATTTGCAGTCGTTTGATGACATTGACTAATCCGATTCCTGTCATATGACCGACATGCTGGTCTGTTTCTGTTGTTGATTGAATTAATTGACTGCGTTTTGCTTCTGGCATTCCGGCACCATTATCAGTAATTTCGACGATAACGCCACTAGGATAGGTTTTGAGATGGAATGAAATTTTGCCACCTTCCTCTAATGATTCCAGACCATGGATAAAGGCGTTTTCCACAAGTGGCTGTAAGGTTAACCTTGGCAAAGGTATATTACAATCTTCTGGCAATTGGTCCATATTAAATTCGATTCGTTCCATAAAGCGCATTTTCTGAATCGCAACATAATCCTCGACCATTTTTAATTCTTCTTTTAATGTCGTTATTTTCTTCAAATCACCAAGGCTGTGCCTCATCATTGAGGCTAACGAGTCAATCAAGTTGGATGTTGTTCGGGCTTCTTCTAAGTAGGCCATTTTTGATACGGTATTTAACGTATTAAATAAAAAATGTGGCTGGATTTGATTTTGTAAATGCTTGAGCTCTAGCTCCTTCATTAATCGCTCCTGTTCAGACTGGTCTTTAATCTCTTTAATTAAATTGCGGATATTGTCGCGCATTTTGTTAAAAGAATCACCTAATAGCTTTAATTCATCTGGTGACTGAATCTGGACCGATTTGCCATCGAATTTCCCAACAGAGACTTCCTTTGCTGCTCGAGATAATGCTTGAATCGGGCGATGGATACCTCTGGAAAACCTGACTGTAATAAAAGCACCAAGAAGGATCGATGTAATTAATAAGTAGATGGTAAAATATTTGAATGCTTCATTGCGCTCACGAATGTCAGCATACAAGGATTGATATTCTGTCAAGCTGCCATCTAATAATTCCAATGTCGATTCCTGAATATAAGAAGCAGTTTGCTGGACTTCTTTTACGTGCATCGAGTAGCGCTCCATATCATCACGGAGTACGAATCCTGTCGTTAATTCAGTTTGATAGCGGAGTGCGTCGATTAAGTTAATATAATTTTTATAGCGTACCGAATTCGTTTCTTGCATAATCGGAGCTGTTCTGTCATGAAACGTTTCTCTTGCTTCATAATAAGCTACTAAGTCTTCTTGCTCTCCACTTAATACATATGCTTTCGTTTTGTCAGATAGATCCTGAGCAGATTGCGAAATCGTGTTCAAATTCAGTAACGTTTCAAATTCTTGATGGTATTGCTGCATTAACTGGGTCGAGCTAACATAAATCGAAATCGTCACAATATTAAATAAAATAATGATTCCAGCAAAAATAAGCGTTAATTTCGACTTTATCGTCCGACCGTTTAGTAGATTCTTTATCCGCATGTTTACTCACCTTCTTTCAAAAATACCTCGCCATTCATAATGTCTTCTTTCTTAATCACACCTGTTTTGGTATGGTGAATTTGCTCAGGGGTGCCGTTTTGATACAACTGATACATTTCTTCAACCGCTTTTTGCCCCATTTCCTCTGGGTACTGGGCAATGGTTGCTTGAATTTTGTCGTCTTCTATTAAATCAATCGTTTCAGGGAGAATATCGAATGCTAGCACATATGGTCTTGTCGTCGGTTGAAACTCCTGGATTGCTTGTACGATACCCATCCCATCTAACGCAGTGATGCCAAAAATAGCGGTAATATCAGATCGACTTTTGAGCAATTGATAGATAGCATCCGCAGCACCTAGCTCCGTAATATTTGATTCAGCCACTGCGACTAACTCAATCCGCTTTTCTTGATTAATTGCTTGCTCAAATCCTTCTAAACGTTCCATTTGATTCTGCGCATCCTTTTGCCCAATGATTACGACAACCTTTTGTTCTCCTTCTGTTTCTTCGATTAGTGTCTTGCCTGCGAGATAACCTGCTTCGAAATTATCGGTACCGACATAAAAATCCCGTCCACTTGTGGCATTGTCGGTATCAATTGTTGCAACCGGGATATTGTGTTCCTTCGCTTTTTGGACAAGCTGACGAAACCGCGGATCACTCATCCCTTTTGTAATAATGGCATCCACATTAGCAGCAATCATGCGATCAAGGGTATCGAGACGTTCATCGGTATCTGTTACCTTTGGGCCTACATATTCTAAATAAATGTTAAGCTCTTCGGCTCTCTGCTTGGCACCTTTTTCAATTAAACGCCAATAATTATTCCCGACTTCTTCTGTGACAAGTGCGAAATGATAATCATACATCTGCTCAGAGGCAGCTTGTTGGTCAATATAAAACGTTTCTTTGCCGTAATAAAGCATAAGACTGAACGGGATAAGAAAAAGAATAGTAAAGAAGATTTTTCGTATCATCGCTATACACCTTCTTTTTGAAATTGAGATATCTTTACTTTTGATTTGATTGTAAGCGTTTTTTTATTTGTTGTCTATTTTGGTTAGGAAAAGTTGGCTCCCTTTGCGTGATCCCTTCATGATCTCGGGATAAGAGACAATTCTCTTTTAACAGACAGAAATTTTTCTTGAAATGATTCGATTATCTGTAGTTTTAAGGAATTCACTTCTTTCGGTTTTTCTCCTTTTTCGCTACGAGCGGGCTTCACGAAGACAAGTTCTTTCAATTTTTCTCTTTTTTGTCCTCGACTGATCTAAGGGATCTAAAAAATAGTATGTTGTGAGAGTCTTCTATTCTCAAATCCATTGAAAAGAAGCTTGAGTTCTCCCAAGCTTCTTTATCTGCAGTTGTTAAAAATTCTGCAATCGGGTATAATAGAACTAGAAAAGACATAACATATTAAAAACCGTAGACGTTGCACCGTCTACGGTTACAATAGACCGAACCCCGATAAGAGGGGCGGCACTTTCAGGAGATAATCCCTCAGAGCCTAGGCAAAAGCATATGAGGGGTTATCTTTTGTTATTTTTGTCGGACATAATAAACGCTATTAACATCCCAAAAGATATCATGAGCGCTAAAGTATTAGCTATGTCCATAAGCGTCACCTCCCTTCCCTTGGAAGTATCCAAAGAAGGTACAACAAGGTGCGCCACCCCTCATATGAAGCCGATCTATTATTGAATCTATTATAACATGTATGTAACTTTAATAGAGTTATTCAACATAATTATTATATCATCCTCTGTATCGACATCCCCTTTCATCTTCCGACTCTGTGAATACCATCGTATTGTGAGTCTTCTATTCTAAATACATTGAAAAGAGTCCGGGACATAACTAATTAGGTAGAACGAGTACCCGAACAATCTGAAACTAAACGTTGGGACATCCATCTATACAGAACCACTTATGGAGCTTATATGTGACACGCAGTGACGACAGATTGGCTCATCCATTTCTAGAAGAAGGTTATCGCGATGTTACCAATGCATATGTAACAGATAAGAACGGCAATCCAGTGATAAAATGGGTAAATATGCTGTCCTTGAATTAGCAATCGGTCCTGATCTGACGTTAGGTTCACCTATGAATTATGATGGATTTAATGATTGGATCCAAATGGATTATACAATCACGCAAGAAAAAGGAATTCATGCGCCTTATGGAGAGAACAGAAAATGTTTGGTTGCGATTATTTGACAGCGGTTTCGAAACCTTTCAAATAAATTTCACGTAATGCCTGTTGGGAAACAATCGTGTCAATGATTTCCCATCGCTGTACCGACTTGTTCTGCAACAGCTGTATCCCATGAGGAAGCTACAGCTGTTGCGATAGGAAATGCCGTGATTTTATGGACAAATTTAAGAATGGGACAAGCATTTAGGTAGACTTTACCATAGGTTAGTCGAGATCATCATTGAATTAAACAGCAAAAATCAAGACGAATTTTCTCTCCCTTACCAGTACACTAAATGCTATAAAAGGGGTGAAAATATTGAATAATAAATCTATCGGATTATTCCAAGGAATAGCACTATACATGGCAGCAATTCTAGGATCAGGTGTCCTTTTTTTATCGTCTGTAACGGCAGCAATTGCAGGCCCTGCATCTATTGTATCTTGGCTTATTGTTATTTTAATTAACTTTCCACTTGCTTATTCTTTTGCTAGTTTGGCACAGAAATATCCGGATGCCGGTGGAGCAGCAACTTTTGTTAGAAATTCTTTCGGATATCACCTTGGCAATATCGTTGGATGGTTTTACTTTGTTACAGCAGCAGTTGGTCAAACAATTGTATCCTTAACCGGAGCTTTTTACATCAGTCAGGCATTTGGACTTTCACATTTTGAATCAACTATAACTGCCATTTTTATATTGGTCATTGCAGGTATTTTCAATTATTACGGCGTCAATGTCAGTAGTAAAGTTGCAGTTATTTTAAGTTCATTATTACTGATTCTTTTAGTGTCAGCCGTCTTAGTGTCATTTACAAGAATACAATGGGAAAATTTCACTCCCTTTGTTCCGAATGGATGGTTTTCTGTTGGGAGTGCTATAACGGTTATCTTTTGGTCATTTTTCGGTTGGGAGGCGATTTGTAATCTGGCAGAGCGCTTTAAAAGTCCGGAAAAAGATATGGTCAAAGGCGCGGTTGTTAGTGCAGTTATCATTGGATTATTATTTTTATCGTTAAGCGTTGTTACGATTGGAACGGCAACGTTTGGTAGTCAGGAAAGTAATCTGTCTCCTATTGGTGTTATAATGGAAGATACATTAGGCATTGGTGCTAAAGCCATCACTGCTGTTCTAGCGTTAATTATTTGTACTGGAACAGCAAATGCTTTTGTAGCGAGTCTAACACAATTAGGATATTCACTAAGCAGGGATGGTGCTTTTCCAAAATTTTTCTCAAGACTATATGGTACTACTCAAATTCCAAGACAGATGGTATTGTTTGTTATCTGTTTTTCGATAACAGGTGTTTTAGTGACGAATGCTTTGTCACTGACGTTTGATGATATCTTGTTTATACCAACCTCTCTAGGGATACTAGTTTATGTTCTTTCAATGGCAGCAGGCGTTAAATTGCTTAAAAATTACACACCTGCATGGTGGGCATCGTTAATCTCTTTTATTTTATGTATGCTAGTGATTCCTTTTTTTCAGCTATATGTTTTTGTTCCGTTAGTTATCGTCATTTTATATATGGTTTATATGATAAGTAAGACAATGAAGGGAGAGTCTGATGATGAGTGTAAATAATCTTTCCAAAGCAACCATGTGGCAAGCAACGACAGCTTGTGATCCAGCTTATGACGGGGTTTTCTATTACGCCGTAAAGACAACTGGGATTTTCTGTCGACCATCTTGCAAGTCGAAGGTTCCCAATCGTGAAAATGTAGCTTTCTTTTCAAACGCAGATAAAGCTAAAACTGCAGGTTATCGCCCATGCAAAAGATGTCGACCAGATCTAAGTATTAAAAACTATGATCCGCTCGAATTCATTTTAGAAGATACTATGCAATTGATAGAAAGTAACTATGATGAAAAAATGTCTTTACACGAAATTGCCTCAAGGATAGGAGTTAGTCGTTTTCACTTAAATCGGATTTTTAAAGAAAAAACAGGGTGTACTCCACGAATATATTTAGAAAAAGTCAGAGTTAAGAAAGCGAAGGAACTTCTCTTAACAACAGCATTTAATAATACAGAGATTGGTTATCAGGTGGGTTTTCAAAGTATGTCCAGCTTTTATCATGCATTTAAACGAAACACAGGCCTTTCACCTAGTCAATTCCGTGCTTATTATAGTGGAAATACAACAAGTCAAGAACTTGAATGAATTCACGTTCTTAACCCAAGAGGATGGGTAACAATGGTGTTTAGTACTAACTATATGGAGGTACTTACTCTTTAACATCCGCTAACATTTGATTATCACGTTACTTAAAATGATCTAGTACGCACGGTAGAACTTAACCGTTTTGGGCTTGCATCAGTTCATATATCTTACGAGCAGTGTTGACATTCCTTACAGTAACTTGTTTGTATATCTTTGAGCCAACGATCTTTGACATACCGCTTTTGTTCATATTTTTCTTATCAACCGACCATAGGATCGCGCCAGGAACATATTTTACTGTATCTATATTCGGTTTAATAACTAAATTCCCCAGTACAGATTCATCATCAATTTCATCCCACAAAAACATGACATCACTTTTCATGTCTTTGTCATTTTTCCACGTGTCTGGAATAGCGTTCATAATTTCGCTAACATCTTTAATACTTCGAACTACTACCTTAATTTGTAATCCGAAATCATTATGTATCGCTTCTTCCAATAAACGTGATTGTTGTTTTTTGGAAAGACTATTATGTGAAAAGATAATATTTCCTGTATTGATGTAGGTGATCACATCATTCATCCCAACTTGTTCAAACGTTTGTTTCAGTACCTTCATGTCTATTTTATTCTTTCCACCCACATTAATCCCTCGAAGAAGAGCAACATAAATCATAACCATCCTCCTTGATTTTTGATTTAATCAATGCACATTTGTTTCCTCACATTAAATTTTGTTGTAGAAATTAAAGGAGTGGGAGAATAAACAAATAGGCATTCCAACTAAATACTAATTTCACCAGTTATCCAACCTTCGACAAAATGTTTTAATGAAGCTGCAACCCAGGTTCTACTGTCATCCTCATGATTCCAAACAAAAATATCGTTTTTTTCAATGCTTCCGTTTTTTGTATTGCGTAACAAAATAAATCGCCATTTCCTGCGTCTGAAAAAAAGAAAAGATTTTCAAACGGCATATAAATATCTCTATAAACTTCAAATCTCCTAAAAAATAGATTTCCCTCAATAATCCGGGAAGTCAACCAAATTAAAGGACAATTCCACCTATCAAACACACCATTGGTTTCATTCAATAAGGAAGCTAATTCTTCTGGTAATTCAACATTTAATTCTTTTTGAATTTGAGAAATCTCATACTTTGATGCAGGTTCTGTGAACTACTCCCACCACTTACCACCCTTACGGGTTGC
>NZ_WJID01000098.1:0-12016 GCF_010994055.1 Gracilibacillus thailandensis
TGCCCACGGAAAGCGCAGTATTCTGCCGGAGCGGTATCCTAGCACTCCTTATGGAAGGAATGGAAAAAATCTCACTCCGCAAATTACAAGTTCGCAGTTTTTATCTACTATAGAATAATTGGTCGATGCAGGAACGGGTATTTTTTATAATATAGTGTTATCATATTGATTGAAGGTGGTTATAAACGATGAAACAAAACATGCAATACATCTTACATGATCAAATGAATGTTCCGGCTTTATTAATTGAAAAATTCGCTTCTTTAGGTTTAAATGAGACGCAATTAGCTATTATTTTGCAAATTTATACGGCACAAAGAAAAGGAAATAATTTTCCAACCCCAGAAGAAATAGCCGAACATCTGACAATATCAAATGAAGTTTGCACTAATTTACTACGACAATTAATACAAAAAGATTTACTGGCCATTGAAGAGGACCAAGCTGATTACAACATCATAAAAGAATCTTACTCATTAGACCCATTATGGCAAAAGCTATATACGGTTGATCAAAAAGTAGAAAAAGTAGATAATAAGGTTGGAGAAGTTTTTCAAAAATTCGAACGTGAATTTGGCAGGCCATTATCACCTTTTGAAATAGAAATGATCAACAACTGGTTAGATGAAGATAACCATGATATTTCACTAATATACGCTGCATTGAGAGAAGCAGTATTGATGGGGAAAATTAATTTTAAATATATTGACCGTATTTTAATAGAGTGGCAAAAGAAAGGAATTAAAACTTCCCAACAAGCTCAGCAATCAAGTAAATCGTTTCACAGTCATCAGCAAAACACTTCCGTCAAGAAAGAACATCCTTATGATAAATCTTTATATTATAATTGGTTAGAAGAATAGGGGAGAGCAATGTTAACGAAAAAAGAAATAAATATTGTTCTGGAAAATATCGAGGACATGTTTCCAGATGCAGAATGTGAATTAGTTCATGATAATCCTTTTGAGTTATTAATAGCTGTTGTTTTATCTGCACAATGTACAGATGCTTTAGTTAATAAGGTAACAAAAGATCTTTTCAAAAAATATAAGACACCTGAAGATTATTTAAATGTTCCTTTAGAGGAACTGCAGCACGATATTCGCTCTATAGGACTATATCGTAATAAGTCAAAAAATATCCGAAAACTGTGTACAACTTTAATCGAAGAATATGGTGGAGTTGTTCCGAATACAAAACAAGAATTAGAAAATCTTGCTGGTGTCGGTCGTAAAACAGCAAATGTCGTCGCTTCCGTTGCATTTGGAGAGCCTGCCATTGCTGTTGATACACACGTTGAAAGAGTGTCAAAACGATTGGGTATTTGCAGGTGGAAAGATAGTGTTTTAGAAGTAGAGAAAACACTAATGAGAAAAATTCCTAAAGAAGAATGGAGTAACACACATCACCGATTAATTTTCTTTGGGCGCTACCATTGTAAGGCGAAAAGTCCTCAATGTGAAATTTGCCCGCTTCTTGACCTTTGTCGAGAAGGACAAAAGAGAATGAAAAAAAGCAGCAAGGTTTAAGAAAACCTTGCTGCTTTTTTAATTAATCTTCTTCGTTTGGCTGATCTTGTTGTTGCTCATTTTGATCTGACTGCTGCTCATCTTGATTTTGCTGATTATCATCAGGTTCATTATCTTCATTTGGTTGTTCCTCTTGCTCTTCGTTTTCTTGGCCATTCTCCTCAGGTTCTTCCTCATTGCCTATTCCCTGTGTAGATACTTGAACACTTGCAGAAGGTCCTCGTACACCGTTATTCTTTAGGAATGGAGTAACATGAATGGTATAGTTCTTATTAGGTTCAAGCTGAGTTATATTGACAGATTTTTTATTCGTGTTAAATTCATCAATCGTCTGACCACCATCTTGTACGACAATTTCAAATTCAATAGGACCATTCTGATCGTATTCCCAGCTTATTAATGCTGATCGGTTTGCTGGATCAAAAGTTTGATTTAACTGGCTGACTTGTGGAAGTTCATCCGCTTCATCTTTAGGAACCTCAACTGTAACTGTTTTAGGATCACTTTCCATATCATCATTTACAGCAATAACCTCAATCGTGTATGTTTTTCCTTTATCCACATTAGAAATTTCTACTTCTTTGTTGCCAGTTGTTGTTAAATCATTTAAGGATCCATCTGTGCCAGCTGAAACTTTGAATTCTACATCGTCTTCTTCATGATCCCATTTTGCTGTAATGCTTTCACTTTCCTCATCATAGGAAGCACTTAGATTAGTTACTGGTTCTAATTCATCAAATTTTTCAGAGACGGTATCAGGTTCTGTTCCTTTTACAAATAACTCTGTAACAATTTCAGAATCTGGTGTATATTCGCTTGGTCGTTTAGCTGGGTTTGATCCTTTTTCAACTTGGACTTCCACTACGGAATCTGGTTTCACAAAGTCTTCTGTATCCACATCCTGAGAAATAAAACTCATCGTCTCTCTAAACAAGTCATGTGCAATCTTCGTATTATTAAGTGCTTTCCGCTCATCATAGCCGGTCCATACAGCAACTGTGTAATTGGTTGTATAACCTGCAAACCATGAATCAGGGCTTCCGCCACCTTCCTCATCAGTCAGGTTAGTGGTCCCGGTTTTACCAGCCATAGGTAACCCCGAAACATTAGCTCTTGTACCAGTACCTTCTCTTACAACAGATTTTAACATATCAGTTATCATATATGCAGTATAATCGGACATCGCAACAGATGATTTAGATTCCAATTCATCTGATCTTCTGTCTGAATAATCTACTTTGATAACGGAGAAAGGTTCATGATACACACCTTCATTTCCGAAGGCTGCATATGCACCAGCCATTTCTATTGGTGTAACACTTGAACCTGATCCACCAATCGCATCTGTAAGAGTAAAATCACTCTCAAAATCCATTCCAATTCCTTCTGCGAATTCCTGTGCATTGTTATAGCCGACTTCTTCTAGCGTTTTGACAGCAGGAACATTTAAGGATTGTTCTAGTGCGTATCTTATCGACATCCACCCTTGATAACTACGATTCCAATTTCGAACAACATCATCTGTACCTGCAATTGGATATGGTTCATCATCATTTATCTGGTGATAAGTAGACCATTTTAATTCTTCTATTGCCGGACCATAGGCAACAATTGGTTTCATGGTAGATCCACCTTGACGTCCATCACCGTCAATTGCATAGTTCCAACCATCATTTTCACGATTTCTACCTGGGCCGATTGCTCTGATAGCCCCTGTTTTTGTATCAAGCACTGTTAAACCAACTTGCATATCTTCATCTTCACTATAGTCTATCGGGTTATCTTCTGCATCACTTAATAAAAACTCGACATGTTCTTGTGCGTCTGGATCTAGTGTGGTGTAGACATCTAAACTATCTTTATAAATATCCGCACCAGTCTTTTCATTGACCTCTTTGCGTACTTGTTGAATAAATCCTTCATATTTGACAAAGTCAGGCTTCTTTTCTGTTAGTAAATCCTCAATATTGACTTCTCTAGCCTCATCAGCTTCTTCTTTACTAATCTTATTATGCTGTACCATTAAATTTAATACCGTGTCCATTCTTTCTTTCGTTAAATCAGGGTTAACAAATGGATCATAGGCTGTTGGTCGTTGTGGTAAACCAGCTAAGATTGCCGCTTCTGCCAACGTCAAATCATTAAGGTCTGTTTTACCAAAGTATACTTCTGCTGCCATTGCTACACCATAAGCACCAGCACCATAATAGATCTTGTTAACATACATTTCCATAATCTCTTCTTTGGAATATACTCGATCTAATTGTAATGCAAGCCACTGTTCTTGTACTTTCCGTTTCAATTTCTTATCATTTGTCAGGAATGAACCCTTCACAACCTGTTGGGTAATGGTACTTGCACCTTGAGCCCCAAATCCCTCACGTAAGTTCGCAATAACAGCTCCTCCAATTCGCCTGAAATCAATCCCAATATGATCATGGAATCGAACATCTTCCGTAGCTAAAATCGCATTCAATAGTATAGGAGGCATGTCATCATATTCTATTTTTGTTCTTTTCTCTGCTCCTAGTTTCGCAAAAACATCGCCATTAATGTCATAAAGGTTTGTAGATGCTGGATCAGATAGTAGCTCAGCGTCTAAGTCTGGTGCCGTAGCAATATAATACGTAAATAACGCGCCAATACCTAAACCGATTACTAGAACGGCGATTAGTGCATATTTCATTAATTTTTTCCACATTGGTTTGGTCTTTGTATTTTTTTGTTTTAATTGTTTTCTTCTTTCAACTCTTGATTGGCCTTTATCTGCCATTTGTAGTTCCTCCGTTCTCCATATAATACTTGTCAATCACAGCTAAGTAATCTACTTTTGCTTGAAATCGAATGGGTATTATATAACCTAGCTTTTTCACAGTTTCATAACGAATAGATTTCCTACCACCATTGAACTGCTGATCCCAATAGGGAAATAACTCCTCAGCAGGGAATAGGAAGGTTTCTTGACTTACACTAAAACGAATTAATAGAAAGCAAATTCCACCATGATTCACTATTTGTTTCATATGATCTATCTGATGCTGATGAATGTTATGAAGTGGTAAAGAATGTTTATTCTTTGTTTCCTTTGCTTCAAAGTCTATATGCTTTCCTTTATATATACCATTATAATCCGTTGTCGACGCCTGTTTAAAGTAAGCTTCTTTAATAACTGCTGCACTTCTCTTTGGATAATCCACATGTACAATTTGAACCGGTGTTGGTTTCTTATGAATAATCGCAATATTGTGAGCTAAATAATATTGGTTCGTATCATTTATATCATCTTCCAATGACATACCACGGTTACTGTAGACAGTTTGATTAGATTTAAGTTTAGTATAAACTGATGACTTTTTGCCATTTGGATATTGCATAGACTCCCTCCTATATCATCAGGCACATCCATCATATCATGGATAGATACATCATACGCTAAGCAACTGAAATCTTCAATCAAAATGTACATAAAAAGCTTGCTGGAACAGTAAATCCCTAGCTTAAAGTTTCGAAAATCGTAACATTTATATGGGGGCTAAATTTAGAAATTATATGATTAGCTCGTAAAAAGTCGACATTACGAGAAGCAATGTCGACTTTTGTTCTAAGTTGATGGACGATTAGGTCCATTTAATTTTTTGTCATTTTGCGTCGGTATATCTTTGTTTTGCTGCTTTTCCCGTACATTATTCATCTTTCGTTTTTTGTTCACACGCATCACAATCCCTCCTTTGATTATAGTTTGACTCTTTTTGTATAAATCATACGTATATTGGAAAGTTAATGTCAGCTTATTTCTAGTTTTGTCAAGGACAAGGAATTTCAAACCTCCTAATCGAATACAGTTAATAATATAATGAGGAGGGATATGTATGCATAGTAATCAAACTATTTTTTCAAAAGAGGCATGCGAAAAAAAATTAAATGAGTTAATGGAACTTGTTGAACAAATCGAGCAACAATGGGAATTTAAAACGAATAAGGAGACACAAAGCCATCATTGGTCAGTTAATGACATTTACAAGAAAGAGGGAGCATAATAGAAATATTTTACGAATCATGTTACAGTAATGATGGCTATTAAAGGTACAGAAAGGCGGTTCAATAGTTTGTTACTGTTAACATATATAGAAGAATTAGAAAAAGAGTTAGTCAGGTTAAAAGAATATTATCTTACGCATGAACGCCCAGAAAATAAAAGGGATCCGGAATTTTTTGCTTTTGTAAAGGAAAATACAGAACCGGTTTTTGAAACGGTAGATCAATGGTACGGTGAAGCTTTAAACTTTGTGAAAGATAGGGATGTTCATGTCCATCCTCAACAGATCGAGTCGACAGAGGAAAATATAAAGTTACTGTTACTTCACAGTTATTATGTAGATGTAAAAAGAAAAAGGTATATGGAATTACATCAGTCTGTCATGTATGTATTCGACTTATTAAAAAACGATATGGATAATCTTTAAAAAAAGATCGATAGTATAGGTTGATGTCTTAGACAATCCTCCCATTCGTGACATACGCTAGTATAGAATAATAAATAGTGAGGTGACTAGAAATGAGACATCGAAGACCTTTTGGATGTGGAATGCCACCAACACCGACAGTTGTATATCCAACTAAGACTAACGAAGTGCACACTTGTACTGAAAGTGAAGTAAAGCACATCCATCCGTCCCATACTACTTGTGTTAATCATCATTTAGTGAAAAACACGCATTACTATCCACACACAACCTCTTATCAAAACACAGTTGATCAAGTCAATGTATATGGCGGACCTGGACCTATGCAAGGACCATGGAATACACCAGGAAACCAACCTGGACTTGGCCAAGGTAATCAACCCAATAGGATGCCTAGATAAGTTTTACGATCGATTCGTACCGCGATAAATGGAACGAACTATTTGAACGAACTGTCATGATTTAATTCATGGCAGTTTTTTTGTTGAGAATCACCACGGAAAGGGAGGTGGGAAGCCTGAGTGGTGGTAAGCTGTTCAAATATTTCATCATTACTACCAAGTAATAATGGAGCCGCGAGGTTTTACTGGTTTTTCTTAATTCGTAGTTAAAGTTAAATAGGCAAGTCTACATAACAAATGAATGCATATTCCTGATTTGATTGTTTCATACTATCAAAAACAATGTCGGGATGCATATAGCAATAGAACTAACTTCATCCTTGAAAAGAATAATCATAAACTCATGTAGATTCGAATTTTTGATTACTTAGGCTTCAATTATCTGGCGAGATTGATATATGTATCCAATGAATAGGGGAGAGATATGATGGAAAATATTCATGTAATTGTTCAAAGACAAAACGATCCAGACTCCAAACCATATGATGAAGAATTTCTAATTCCCTATCGTGCCAATATGAATATCATCTCTGTTTTAATGTCGATTAGAAGTAATCCGGTTAATAAACAAGGCAAGCATACCTCGCCTGTGCAATGGGACATGAACTGTTTAGAAGAAGTTTGTGGAGCTTGCTCTATGATTATCAATGGTACACCACGACAGGCTTGTTCAACCTTGGTAGATCGGTTAGAACAACCGATTAGATTAAAGCCGATGGAGACCATTCCAGTTGTACGGGATTTGGTCATTGAGAGAGAAAGAATGTTTCAAGCATTAAAAAGGGTACAAGCATGGATTCCAATAGATGGAACCTATGATATCGGTTCAGGGCCACGGATGGATGAATCAACACGTCAATGGGGATATGAGTTGTCGAAGTGTTTTACTTGTGGGGTTTGCTTGGAAGCATGTCCTAATGTAAACAGTAGTGCGGATTTTTTAGGGCCTTTTGTGTTTGCTCAAATTGATGTAAAAAATATACACCCAACAGGAGCTATGCATAAACAAGATAGGCTTGAAGCGTTCATGGGGGATGGCGGACTGGAATCTTGTGGTAATTCCCAAAATTGTGTACAAGTCTGTCCGAAAGGGGGCCCATTAACTACGTCCATTGCAAAAATTAATCGAGAAGCAACTTTTCAATCATTTCGTGAATTTTTTGGTTAAAAAATATTTAAGTTACAATAATATTATTATGTTGACTAAATAAACATATTATGATCAACAGGGAGGAAAGCGTGAATAATTTAAATTGGCTAACATATTTCATTATTATTTTGGCAAGCTACCGCTTAACTCATTTAATTGTGTTTGATAAAATTACGGAGTTTATTAGAAAACCATTTTTAAAAAAGGAAAAAGTAGTTGATGACAAAGGAAACGAGCATATTAAAAACGTTCCTACTTCGAAATTTGGTTATCTCCTGAACTGTTATTGGTGTGCAGGAGTGTGGAGTGCGATTATTATTGCAATCTCTTATATGTTTATTCCCTCTATTGCATGGCCGATTATTTTTATTTTATCGATAGCTGGTGCACAAGCGATCATTGAAACCTTTGTAGGAGTAGGGACAAAGATTACGAAATGGTTCAGTGATCAATAAAGGGAGACTCATCAATGAGAATTTTCCTTTAACAATACCTACTATGTGATCTTTGACATGATCGCTTGAACTTTGGACGGTTAATGCCATAATTAATACTGTTTTTACTTGTTTCATGCGTTTTAGGTTCAGGTATTAGGTAAGTTCTGATGGTTGTATTTCTAAATAGCAAGCTTTAAGGAGTTCGCGCATGAAGAAAGGGATAATTGTAGTCATTTCATATGGAATCATCTTGTCGATAGCATACTTATTTCATGAACCACTGTTAAATTGGTTAAACGAAAGTGACCGGTCTCAGCTGCCATTGATGTGTTTTCTTGCCGTTCTATTCGGAATTATTCCAGTGGTTCCTTTTTCGGTTTTCGGTGCGTTAATGGGAGCTAAATATGGAATTATAATGGGTGCAATGATTAATTGGATAGGTTCAGTCGGAGCATCTGCTCTCTTGTTTCTTTTTGCTCGTTTTGTTTTTGTAAAAGAGTTCCAAAAGCTGATAGCAAAGTTTAATAAGATTAAAAAGTTTGATGATTTGATAAAGCGTAATGCGTTTATCGCCGTATTAGTTAGTCGTATGGCTCCAATTATCCCACCACCTGTCATTAATATTTATTCCGGTTTAAGCGCTATGTCAATTCATACATACATTCTAGCAACCGCTATTGGCCAAATTCCTGGCATGATTGTTTATGCCTTCATAGGGAATCAATTATTCGAATCGTTTCAACATTTGCTAATAGGAGTCGGTATCTATTTAGCCTTCTTAATTCTGATAATACCTTTTTATCGTTGGTGGAGGGCTTGTTAATGTTAATTTTTGAAGATGATTTATTACTGATGGAAGAGGGATTCATTTTATGAAGGAAAGGGGATTAAACGTGTTAAAACTATCTTTAGTTATTCTCATTATTTTGATGACACTTGTTCTTATTTATTTATATTTAATCCAACCAATCGTGAAAATAAATAAAGCAGGTCAAGTTTCCGATTATGCATCTAAACGTGTAGTCATGATTATTATAGATTCCATTATGGATGAACCTTTACAAGATGCTATTAGGAAAGGAAAAGCGCCTGCATTAGAATTTTTAATTCATAATGGCAACTATTATCCAGATATGGTGAGTAGTTATCCAACTATGTCGGTAACCATTGACAGTACCTTGTTAACGGGTACCTATTCAAATGAACATAAGGTTCCTGCACTAGTCTGGTATGATGCACAAAATAAAAAGTTTATTAGTTACGGTAGTGCTAGAAAAGAAATAATGAAAGTTGGGGTAAAACAGGTTTTCCATAACAGTTTATTTGAACTAAATCACCATCACTTGAGTAGTGAAGTAAAAACTATTCATGAAGAATTAAATGGACAGTCTGCATCGATAAACACACTTATGTATCGGGCAAATCATAAACAACTGTTAAATGTACCGAGAATTTTAAAGCTGGCCGGTTTTTTAGAAAAAGGGGATTCGATCAATGGTCCTCAATATTTTTCTTACGGGATTTTATCAAAGCTAAACCCAAATAATCATCAGACACATTTTTGGCAAGGATTTGGCTTTAATGATGAGTTTTCAACTAAAGAACTTATATATTTGATAGAGAAAAATTATTTGTCTTCTTATTCTCTTGTCTATTTCTCTGATAATGATAAGAAAGTACATAAAAATGGAGTAAAAGAAACGAAGGGAATAGAAGATGCTGATAAGCAATTGCAAGAAATCCTTAATAGTTATCCATCATGGGAAGAGGCAATACAGGATAATATATGGATTGTAATGGGGGATAGCGGTCAAAGTGACATTGGAAAAGATAAAGAACAAGCATTAATTGATTTAAGGGAAATGCTAAAAGATTATAACATACATCAAATAAGTGGTCCGGTCCAAGAACAAGATCAAATCGTTCTTGGGTTAAATGAGCGCATGTCGTTTATTTATCTGTTAGATAGTAAGCTAGAGCTAGAGGATATAGCCACTCAATTAAAAACCGATAAAAGGATTAATTTCATAGCATGGAAACAAGAAGATATGGTAAACGTAATTTCTGGAGACAAACAAGGGTTACTTTCATTTAAACCTGATGGTAAATTCACTGATTCATATGGACAAAAATGGGAGATAGAAGGAAATGAAAAAATTCTAGATCTGTCACTATCAAAGGATCAAAGGGTAACATATCAAGATTTTCCTGATGGACTTGCACGGTTATATAGTTCTTTTTATTCGCATTCAGGCAGGTATTTGATTGTGGACGCAAAACCTGGTTTTGAGTTTGTTGGCGAAGGTTCACCAACACATGTAAATGGAGCAAGTCATGGCTCACTTTATAAGCATGATAGCTATTTTCCAATGATTGTTACGGGAACAGACCTCCAACCAGAACATAAGCGAATGGTTGATCTAAAACAATGGATTTTAAAAATACTAAATGAGACTCGTAACTAAAAGGGAAAACACTTGTCAGAGTTTTTGGTCCCAACTGACTATTAATGAAAGGAAGTAGACGGAGGAATATTGCATGCACATTAAAGTCATGACTTATAATATCCATCACGGTAAAGGCTTAGATAAGAAAGTAAATCTTGATCGTATTTGTAAAATTATAGCCGACAGTAATGCAGATATTATCGGTTTAAATGAAGTAGACAGATATTTTTCAGAACGAAGTCATTTTCAAGACCAAATGGAGTATCTAACAAAGGAATTAAAATACTATGGTGCTTTCAGTCCTGCGCTATCCTTACAACCAAGAAGTAAATATTTAACTCGACAATATGGTAATGGAATACTGTCTCGTTTCCCCATTTATACACCCAAGAGTTATCTGTTTAACCATCGCCTTTGTATGACGGAAGACAGATCTATTCTTGAAGCAACCATTTCATTAGATAATAAATGGGTGCATTTTTATGTTACACATTTAAGCTTAAATCCTTCTCTGCATAGGCAACAAAGTGATTTCCTCATAACCAAAGCGAAGAGGCCAACAGTAATTATTGGAGATTGGAATATGAAAGCACATTCCAAGAGATGGAAAAGGGTAGTAAAGGTGTATAATGATGTGTGGGATTCCATAGCTAATCAAGATGGACTGACTTATCCATCGAAAAATCCGCGGAAAAGACTGGATTATATTTTTGTTAGTAGGGACTTTACTATTTTGGATGTACAAGTTAACGACTCGATCCCCATAGCTTCCGATCATTTGCCTTTTGTATCTACTTTATCCATCTAACACACTTTCCTCTCTACATATCCTAATAAAGGTAACATCTAACAGAATAATCGTAGGAACATATGCCAAAATAGTATTGGTATTACTTTACGAGAGGAAAAAGAGATCATGAATATCAAGTTATATGTACTAACATTATGGCAAATCATTGACCCTATTTACTTTATGTTTACTCGGCTTACTTATATTGATGACTTAAAGGGAAGAAATCGTAATATTTTTAGAGTTCGTTTAACTCGTTATAAGGGAAAAGAATACATTTTATCTGATGGTACTGTCATCCAAAAAAATGATCTATTAATAAAAATTCATTTGCATAATGTACAATTGATGAAAAGCGTCAGAAATATAAAAAGCGATGTCAGAAAAGCAATGGTCATACATCAAAATGTACAGAAATCGTTACCACAGCTGGCAGAGTATGTGAATAATCATTCTAACGCCTCTGATATAAAAGGAATAATAGGTATAACAATGCTTAATCGTGGCAGTTCTAAATTAGGGTTTGAAACGGTAGAGATTAGTAATTCTTTTTATAAATACTTCAAATGTATTGCTTTACTCCCGATTTACTGGCTATCGGTTAATTCGCTTTCTTCTAACAGTTTAAAAAAACATCATCCATGTTATTTATTCATGTCGAAAGAAAAATTGCTCAACAAATACTTCCAGCAAATGTAACACTTTATACAAATAAAGAGAAGCTGATACACAACTAAAACATTCCAAGCTAAAGACGAACAATGAAAATGCGTAGGTGGGAGATGAATCGCCTTCGGAC
>NZ_WJID01000099.1:0-11672 GCF_010994055.1 Gracilibacillus thailandensis
AAGCTAGCTTTTGTTTCATGTTTAAAATCATACTGGTTGCTTTGTTCAGTTTTCAAAGATCAATGTGACCGCCGTTTTTGCGACAGCTTTTATATCATATCATCTCACCAAATTGATGTCAACAACTTTTTAAAATTTCTTTATTGTTTGCTGTTGAAAGATGATATTTTTTTGTTGCGCCGTTTCAGCGACGATTAATAATATAACACGCTTTTAAATAAAGTGTCAACAACTTTTCAGCATTTTTTTATTTCTTTATTCTTTTCCGTGATCATAGCCCTTCTTTAGCATCAACATCAACAGTATATGCCTTCCGTTATAATGTGTGAATAAAAAAGGCGTCCATTATATTATAGAAAAAAAGCAGAAGCATAACAGCTTCTACTTCTTCCTAACTTGGTATTTACGATGACGTATTGTTGTACTTTTGGTTTCTTCTAATACTACTTCGATTATATCCTTCGAAACTAAATACTCTACTACACTTACTAAATCATACATATAGGGAGTTACATCCGGATGTGTTTTTAACTCACCAAAACCCCAAGGTGTATCACGTGTTCCCATCACCTCTAACAAATGGGCTGCACATGCTTCTGCTCGTTGTTTAATCGCAAAATCCATTGCTAAAAGCATCAGTTCTACTCTTTTATTCATTTCTTCTGTACTTCGAACTAATTCTTCATATAACTTATACACTTCCGGATCAATCCGTTTTATTTGATTCCATACCATTACTTCTGGATGGTAGCCTTTATCTAAAATGGTGATTCTCCCTAAATAATGTAGGGAACGTAACAGTCTGCTATAAGCATCCAAGTAATTGCCAGATTCGAATAGATCTCGTGATTCAATATAGCTTCTTGTTAGCTTGGAAAATTCAATCGTTAAGCGTAATTTTCTGTTATCACATGGAAATACTCGTAATGTTTCCTTTAAATTTGCCAAATATTCGTTACGGTCATAGATGATTCTTCCATTAATAATCCATTCTACCGCTCTTCTATAGATACTCTTCTCAATCCATTCTTCTAATAGATCGCGGTCAATAACATGTAATGCTGCTGATTGTTCTCCAAACTCATAATGTTTTACGAGCCATTTCTCTTCTAATCCTTTTACAACTACTAACAAAATGGAATCAAAATTATCTGTCTCCGGGCTGATTTTTTTCTTTTTCTCCATAATCAGTATCCCCATTGTGTTACGGTTACTAGCTCTTTCTTGATAAATAGGACGTAAAATATCCTCCAATTGATTCTCCCCCTCTGATCCTTTCATAATTAATAATTCGATAAAAATTAGCTAATCCCTTTCCATGATCGTAACTTTTTTGATTTGTTACTTTTTACCCAATAAGCCGGTCTTGCAAACAGGTATTATTTGACATCAGTATTTCGACCGCAAGCATTTTCATTACAAATATGCTATACTACAATCGATATACACTATTGTTTTGGAGGAAGTTCTATGGCGGATATTACATATAAAAGTAAGATAAATAAAATCAGAACCTTCGCATTGTCTTTAGTTTTTATCGGATTCATCATTATGTATGTTGGTTTACTCTTTAAAAATATCGGATGGCTGATGCTAGTCTTTATGATTTTAGGAACTATGGCAATCATCTTCAGTTCAGTCGTTTATTTTTGGATCGGCATGCTCTCTACCCGAGCCGTACCTATTATATGTCCAAGCTGTGAGAAACCGACTAAAATGCTCGGGCGTGTTGATGCTTGTATGCATTGTAAACAGCCGCTCACATTGGACAAGGACCTAGAAGGAAAAGAATTTGACGAAAGCTATAATTCAAAGAAAAAACGCCGCTAAGTACTAGCGACGTTTTTTTACTTTACAGATACAGATAATAATGGATAAAAAACACACGAGCAAAGGTGCGTCGTGTGTTTCTTTTTATACGATTTGATTTTTCTCTTTTTTACATTCTTGACAAACACCGTATACTTCCATTCGGTGATGGCTTACATCAAACCCAGTAATCTGTTCTGCTAATGACTCGACTTCATCAAGGCTTGGATAGTGAAAGTCAACGATCTTCCCGCAATTGTCACATATAATATGATAATGCTTAGATGTGTTACAATCAAAACGACTTGATGAATCTCCATATGTCAATTCACGAACAAGGCCGATTTCGCGAAATACACGTAAATTGTTATAGACAGTTGCAACACTCATATTAGGAAATTTTCCTTCCAATGCTTTATAAATATCATCAGCAGTAGGGTGAGTTTCAGCATTCAACAAATATTCCAACACCGCATGACGCTGTGGTGTAATTCGAACGCCTGAAGATTTTAATTTATCTACCGCTTCTTGCAGCATATGTTCAGACACCGCCATGCACCTCACTTTCTCCTACAAATTGTAATATCTCAGTGTGCTCATTAGTACTATTTTACAATAGTACCACTATTAACACAATTATTACTTTATAATTCTTATAATTAGTGTACTCTCTATCTACTTAGTCTGTCAATATAAGTATACGAGTTACCAATAATTTTATGCTAGTCCTTTATTAAATATCCGCTTTTAAATGTTTTTCTTCGACGTTTAATTGATGGTTTACTGTTCGTGCCACGACAAACAAATAATCGGATAAACGGTTTAAATATTTGATCGCCAGTGAGTCCTGTAATTGATCCTGTAATTCGACAGCCATTCGCTCTGCTCTTCTTGCTACCGTTCTTGCATGGTGGAGCGAACTTGCCGCAGGATGTCCGGATGGTAAAATAAAATTGCGCAATTCTGGAAGATCCTCTTGCCATTTGTCGATCTGTTGTTCTAAAGCATCAATGTGACGTTGCTCCAGCTTCCATGTCACTTCTTTACCTTCTGGTGTTGCCAGCTCTGAACCGACGTGGAACAGAATCGTTTGCAGATAATGAAGTTGATCTATTAAGGTAGCTTTTGCCTGAAAGTCCTCCTGTTCGATAAAACTGATTGCTTGTCCGATGACAGCATTGACTTCATCACAAGTACCGTATGCCTCTACTCTTGCATCATTTTTTGGAACACGTTTTCCGTATATTAGCGATGTTTCTCCTTGATCGCCTGCTCTTGTATAAATACGCATGATATTCCCTCCTTTAATGGTATTTAGTTAAGTGAAACCAGCAAACCGGAATATTTGAACAGCTTATCCACCACTCCGGCTGCCCACTTTCCTTTCCGTGGGGTTTGTCCTTCAGCTAACTTTTTCGAGCAAAACCCGCTCGAAAAAGTGGATCTTCAGGTCAAACAATTCCCACAGGAGTGAAAGTGGGCGGCCTACGCTAAGTACTGCTCTACTACATATGTTAGAGCTAAATACTTGGATTATCGAAGACTCTAAAAATGTTGTGATACCAATGTTAATACTTTCCTTACAAGGAACAAAAAAGTGCAAGCACATTTTCGTGCTTACACTTTTCGCTCTTACAATTCTTCGCGAATGTAGTTTAATGCTTTTTCGACGTGTCCTTTTACTTGAACATTGCGGAATTCTTTCTGTAAGACGCCTTCTTTGTCGATAATAAAGGTAGAGCGAACAATCCCCATATATTCTTTACCGAATTTGTTCTTTAATTGCCATACACCAAATTGCTCTGCTACTTCCTTATCTTGATCAACTAATAATTCAAAAGGTAGATCGTGCTTGTCGATAAATTTCTTATGGCTCTCTTCTGAATCTGGGCTTACACCAAGAATAACGGCATCTAAGTCCTGAAAGCTTTCATAATTATCACGGAAATCACACGCTTCTGTCGTACAGCCAGGTGTGTCATCTTTCGGATAGAAATAAAGCACGATATTCTTGCCTTTATAATCGGAGAGTTTTACTTGTTCCCCTTTATTATTCGTTAATTCGAAATCTTGTACAGCTTGTCCTACTTCAACTGTCATAATTGAAATCCCTCCATCCATCATTGTTATCTCAAGCGTATCTGAAATTGGCGGAAGTCTCAACTAATATACATCACGTTCCCCTTTACCTTGCCATATTTTCAGAAAAAAAGCCGGCGGTAATATATAGCCGATTAATGATTCGATTAATGCCAACAACCTACCCCAGCCGACAGGTGTTATATCGCCATATCCAACAGTCATTAAGGTGACACCGCTAAAATAAAAAGAATGCGCTAATGTTTCAAATGGCGGTAATTTTGTCAGTTTACCATCATCCAGTAATAAGACACCTTGAAAGGATAAGACGAAATATAAACAAGCAAATGAGGTGAGGACAGTAAAATAAACTGCAAGTAGTGTATAAAAAATTTCATAGGAAAAATAACTACGTTGATGTGCCTTTCCGAAAATAAATGCATATAAACTTCCTATTAATAAGATGACAATTAATAGAATCGAAATAACTGCAACCATAACTCCCCTCCCTCACCTGTTAATCACGGACTGTAACATCCTGATGAAACTCTCACTTTATATTTTCCTATTTTTAGTATACGATGAAAAAGTAGGAGTGATGACGAATGAGACGTATTTATATTGTCGAAGATGATCCAAAAATTCGTGATATATTGGCAGATTTCTTACAAAAATATGATTATGAAATAGCTTCAGTGAACGATTTTGATCAAATCCAGGAAGAATTCCAGGACTATCAACCACACCTTGTATTATTAGATATTAATTTGCCAAGGTTTGACGGCTTTTACTGGTGCCGCAAAATCCGTGCCATTAGTAATTGTCCGATCATTTTCATCTCGGCCCGTGACAGTGGCATGGATCAAGTCATGGCGATTGAAAATGGTGCAGATGATTACATAACTAAACCATTTCAGCTCGAAGTCGTGCTCGCGAAAATTAAAAGTTTGATGCGGCGTGTTTACGGTGAATATCGTGCTGACAAAAATGCAAACTTGATTGATGTCAACGGTTTGCAGCTAGATGCATCCACTTTTATCTTATCGTTTCAAGATTACCAGTGTTTGTTAACGAAAAAGGAATACTTATTAGCCCAAGCACTTATGACACAAGTAGAAAAAATTGTTTCGCGGGAATTCTTATTAGAACGATTGTGGGATGATCAAGACTTTATTGATGATAATACACTAAGCGTCAATATAACGAGACTACGAAAGAAGTTAACAGATTTAGGAATAGAAGGCGCATTGAAAACTATTCGTGGCGCAGGCTATAAATTAGAACAAGTCTGGGAGCGTTGAACATGAAAGATTATCTAAAAGATCAAATAGGTTCGATTATTTTCTTTTATTCCCAAATGATGATCGTGATCATTGTCGCACAGCTTGCCAGTTCTTTTACTGATTCAGGAATTAGTAAGGGCGATGTTTTCTATATGTTCATTATCGTTACTTTTTTCCTGCTTGTATATCATACTTATCGTTACACTAAATATCGTGACATCTATCGTTATACGATTGATGATGCGACAGAGTCTGCTTGGCTGCCGAATACTCCTGATTATCTTACTACGCAATTAAGAGAACATTATGAGAAACAATATAACAGTTATAAAGAGCAAGTAGAACAATTACATGCCGAGAAAAAACAAGAGAATATTTTTATGCAACAATGGATCCACCAGATGAAAACGCCGCTATCTGTGATGCGCTTAACATTGGAAAAGGAAGAACATAATCTGCCGGCACAATTCAAGCAAGATATGGATGAGGAACTAGACCGCATCAAACAAGGATTGCAACTTGCCTTATACCAATCTCGCTTACAGCAATTTGAACGAGATTTTCATGTCGAAAAAATTGGCTTAAAAGATTTAGTACATTCCATTATCCAAGAATATAAATCAAGCTTTATCCGTAATCGTGTCTATCCGAAAGTCGAGATCGATCCATCATTACATATCTATTCCGATCAGAAGTGGCTTGGTTTTGTGCTCGAGCAAATTACAGCTAACGCGATTAAATATACCAGTAATACGAACAGCAATATTGTCTATCAAGCATCTGTATGGGAAGGTGCCATCGAGTTAAAGATTACCGATCATGGAATAGGAATACCAAAGCAAGACTTGAAGCGAATTTTTGATCCATTTTTCACTGGAGAAAATGGGCGCAATTACCGTGAATCAACTGGCATGGGATTATTCCTTGCTAAACAAATATGTGATTCGTTAGAACATCAACTAACAGTAAGTTCAGAAGTAACGAAGGGAACAACGTTTACAATTCGATTTGACCCTTCACAATAGAAGTCTTACAAAAATGTAAGATTTCTTTTTTGTTTTGAAAGAATAATCAATAGGTGATAGAAGGTAACCTGTTTATAATGAGAGATAAATGATTCCCTGAAAGGATGAACAGATCATGAGTCTATTAGAGGCAACGAATATTTCAAAAGTATATGGCAGTAAACGTGGCATTGAACATAAAGCAATCGATAATATTTCACTTTCGATTGAAAAAGGAGAATTTGTTGGTGTAATGGGGCCTTCTGGTAGTGGTAAAACAACGCTACTCAATGTTCTGTCAACCATTGACCGCTTATCCGCTGGCACTCTTACAATTAATGGAGAAGAGATCACCCGTCTGTCAAAAGGCAAACTTGCTAAGTTCAGACGACGGGAAATGGGCTTTATTTTTCAGGATTTCAATTTATTAGATACCTTAACGATCGCTGAAAATATTATGCTTCCACTGACATTAGACGGTTGGAAAGTAAAAGATATGGAAAATAAATTAGCGCAAATCGCTAATCAACTTGGGATTGATACGATTTTACGTAATCGCAGCTTTGAAGTATCTGGTGGACAAATGCAACGGGCCGCTATTGCCCGGGCAATTATTCATGAACCGACGATAATTTTCGCAGATGAACCTACAGGTAACTTAGATTCAAAAGCTTCTAGACAAGTGATGGACGCCCTATCACAATTAAATAGTCAGAAAGAAGCAACTACGTTAATGGTGACACACGATCCTTTCGCTGCAAGCTTCTGTGAACGAATCCTGTTCATTAAAGATGGCAAAATATTTAATGAACTCCATAAAGGTGATAATCGGCAATCCTTTTTCCAAGAGATCTTAAATGTACAGTCCATGCTAGGAGGAGATACCGATGACCTTCAGACAGTTCGCATTTAATAATGTTAAACGTAACTCCCGACAATATCTCAGTTATTTCTTTAGTTGTATGTTTTCGGTAGCCGTATTCTTTATATATGCGGTGATTATGTTTCATCCGGAGATCGCTAATTATGATTTTCAAGATACTGTCCAAGGTGGTATTACAGCTGCTGAAGTCATCATTTTCAGCTTTTCTTTTTTGTTTGTACTATATTCTACAGGGGCTTTCATTAAATCCCGTAAGAAGGAATACGGTATTTTAATGACACTTGGTATTAGTAAGAGCCAGCTAAATCGCCTGTTAATTTTGGAAAATACGATAATTGGATTAGTGTCCATTATTACAGGGATACTAGTTGGTATGCTGTTTGCCAATCTATTTATTATGGGCTTTTCCAGCCTGCTTGGTCTTGAGGATTCATTAGGTTTTCAAATTTCATGGAAAGCACTCGCCTTAACATTTGTCAGTTATTTTATTATGTTTGAATTGAATTCATTAATCGTTGTATGGACTTTAAGGGTTAATTCAATCGTTCATTTATTTCAAGGTGCCAAAGCGCCGAAAAGAACACCTCGATTTTCTTGGATACTTGCTACCATTGGGATTGGACTCGTCATCGCTGCTTATTATTTAGCATGGACATCGGATATGGCGTCGATCGGATACCGGATGATGCCTATCCTAGCATTGATTATTCCAGGTACTTATCTGTTATTTACCCAATTCTCGGTGTTATTTATCCATCTTCTTAAGAAAAATAAACATCTTTATTTTAATAAGACAAACTTACTAACTGTTTCGGATTTAGGCTATAAATTAAAAGATCATGCTCGACTATTATTTTTCGTTACCATATTAAGTGCTGTAGCCTTTACCGCTTCCGGTGTCATGTACGGTATGTTCGAAAGTGCCGAAACGGAAGCTACAGCTAATATACCGCAGGATGTCTCTTTCATCAGTAAAGGGATAGACAATATCGAAAAGATGGATGAGGAAATCAAGCCATTTACGACAGCACTTGCAGAAGAAAATATTGATTATCAGTCATTAGCCGTTGACCTTACCCAAGCAATGGTAACGAACAATGACAGGGAAACACGGGTGAACCTGCTATCCTATTCAGATTATCAATCTTTGTTAGCATTAAATGAGGAAGATGCAACTCGGGATTTAACAGATGATAAGGCGATTGTGTTGACCTTTTCTTATGAAATGAGCTTCTCCAATCCGATAGCCGGAGAATTAACCTTACAATCCGAAAATTATCAGGAAACGGTACAAGCAGATAATGCTTTATCCATTGTGAATTCTAACTTCCATACCGGTTACACCGTCGTTGTCAGTGATCAACTGTATGATCAATTTGCATCTGTTGCTGAACCAAATGAGCATTATCGCTATCTTGCCCTAACCGTTGATGATTGGGTAGCGAATGCAGAATACATTAGGGAGCATGTAGAACAAGTTGATTCTGACATTGTAGGGGGATCGGATAAAGCGAGTTCATACCTAGTTTTAAGGAACACCTTATCCTATGCATTATTTTTCGGAATGTTTATTAGTGTTCTTTTCTTCCTTGCGGCTGGATCGATTCTCTATTTCAAAATATATCAGGATCTAGATAAGGATATTAGACAATATCAGGCATTGTACAGAATTGGACTCACTATAAGTGAAATGAAAAAAATTGCGACAAAACAAGTTGCCTATTTGTTTTTTATACCATTTATCCTAGCGGTAATTCATGCTGGGTTTGCTTTTAAGGCATTACAAAACATGTTGGAATCATCTGTTTTACTGCCAAGTGTCACACTGATTAGTGGGTATTTATTGGTATATGTCATTTACTTTTTCTTCATTCGCGGATTGTATATTCGTAAAATTAAACATGTGATGTAAGCTGTTTTTCCCTCTGTGGTTAAAAGTGCTATAATAATAGTTGCATTTTAATCATGGAGGTTTTTTCATGCAATATACACAATCAAAAGCTTTACATAAAGAAGCACAGCAACATATTGTTGGAGGAGTCAATTCGCCATCCCGTGCTTATAAAGGAGTTGGCGGTGGCACACCTGTCTATATGGAGCAGGGCGAAGGTGCCTACTTCTGGGATGTCGATGGTAATAAATATATCGATTATTTAGGAGCTTATGGTCCGATTATTACTGGTCATGCTCACCCACATATTACAGAAGCCATTCAACGCGCTGCTGAAAATGGTGTGCTCTACGGAACACCGACGAAACTAGAAAATATTTTTGCTCAAAAGTTAAAAGCAGCGATCCCATCGTTAGACAAAGTTCGTTTCGTTAATTCTGGGACAGAAGCAGTAATGACAACTGTTCGTGTGGCTCGCGCCTACACCGGTCGTGAGAAAGTTATTAAATTTGCTGGGTGCTATCATGGCCATTTTGATACCGTATTAGTACAGGCAGGTTCTGGTCCTTCTACATTAGGAAACCCTGACTCTGCTGGTGTAACAAAAGCGACTGCAAAAGAAGTGATCACCGTACCTTTTAATGATATAGAAGCATTTAAAGAAGCTCTTAATCACTGGGGGGATCAGATAGCAGCCGTCTTAGTTGAACCAATTGTCGGCAACTTCGGGATTGTCGAGCCAGAAGAAGGATTTCTACAACAAGTAAATGACCTTACACATGATGCTGGTGCTTTAGTTATTTATGATGAAGTAATTACCGCATTCCGTTTTACGTATGGATCAGCCCAAAAGCTTGTTGGTGTTGAACCAGATATGACCGCGATGGGTAAAATTATTGGTGGGGGACTGCCAATTGGGGCATATGGTGGCAAAGCAGAAATCATGGAACAGGTCGCACCACTTGGACCAGCATACCAAGCTGGAACAATGGCTGGCAATCCTGCATCGATGTCAGCTGGAATTGCTTGTTTAGAAGTATTAGAAGAAGACGGTGTCTACGACAAGCTTGATCGATTAGGCGCAATGTTAGAAAAAGGGATGCTTAAAGCTGCTGAGAAACACGGCATTGATATAACTGTCAACCGCTTAAAAGGAGCACTAACTCTGTACTTTGGTTCAGAAAAGGTAATCAATTATGCTCAAGCGGAGGCTACAGATGGCGATAAATTTGGACAATTTTTCAAATTAATGTTGAAACAGGGGATCAATCTAGCCCCTTCTAAATATGAGGCATGGTTCTTAACGATTGCTCATACCGAAGAAGATATTCAAGAAACAATTAAATGTATTGATTACGCATTTGGCGAGATGGGCTAAGCTATTTGATTTTAAATGAAGGACAAAATTTGCGAATTTCGCATATTTTGTCCTTCTTTTGGTTTAATTAGAGAGGTGTAGCGGAAACTACACCTCCTATTTATTTAAGCTGGAGCTTTATCAACATTTCCAGAACGGATTAAGAATCGGTGTAGCAAGTACTCACATACACCTAAAATGATTGATACGACTAGAGCTCCTCCGAATGAAACGTAGGCGCCTGCAAATATATTGGAAATAAAATAGAGGATTAAAAACGCTGTGATTAAATCGAGTACAACACTTGTCCACAAAGTTCCACTATTCAACAGTGCATATTCTAATGCCAAGCCACTTCCTATTAATAGTAAAATAATCAACAACGGTTGCCACATTGCCCCGTAATTAACATTATCCGACATAAACATAGTAAGTAGCAACACAATTGGTACTGTTACTATTTTGACAATGAAACTTATCACCCTTATCACCTCTTCTATATTGTTTGTTATATATAAGCTTTTATTCGCACGCATAGTTTCAAGTAAAAATACAAACAATAGCTATGATAAAAACTCGAAAGGATGTCAATCATGCCACATCAGCAACAAGTTCAGCTAGCATTACAACAAATTACACAAATCGCACAGCAACTAGAACAACAAGAACAGCAAAATGCTCAACAACAAGGAGCCAACATGGGTGCTACTCAACAAGGAATGGCCCAAGCAGAACGCAATGCAGCTCAACAGTTGCAACAAATTCAGCAACTTTGTCAGCAATGCCAACAACAGTTAGATCAATAGAGGAGGAAAATCAATGGGTATTTTATCAGGTGATCCCAAAAAACAACCATTACATTATGGTGAAATTGCAAGCATTTGGGCATATTTATTAGCTGCGAAAAGTAACTATGCCACATACCAGACATTTCTGAATCATTGTGGAGATCAAGATTTAAAGAAACAATTGGATGACGGTATTTCCTTAATCAAACAGGAAAGTGAACGTATTGAGGAAATATTAAAAGTAAACGGTATTGCCTTACCACCTTCTCCACCGGAACGTTCATATGCAACATTAGAGGACATCCCGGTTGGAGCTAGATTTAATGACGCGGAGATCAGTGCAGCAATCTCAGCAAATATCGCCAAATGTCTTGTAGCTTGCAGTACCATTATTGGACAATCTACACGTGAAGACATCGCCATGCTTTTTGGTCAATTCCATATGAATCAGGCTCAAGCCGGAGCGAAAATGTTGCGATTAAATAAAGACAAAGGCTGGTTAATCACGCCACCATTACACACTAATATCCCTACCAAGCATTGAACTACCCCCACTTAACCTCCTTTCAGGATGTTTG